>DATNLV010000110.1:0-7055 GCA_035602665.1 Bryobacteraceae bacterium
ACCCACACCGTGCTCTACACGTTTCAGGCAGGCTTCGACGGACACTATCCAGGAGAGGTAGTATTCGGCTCGAACGGCGCCCTGTACGGCACAACGGTTGATGGGGGAACTCCGGGCGTTCTGTGCCACACGAGTCAGAAAATCAAGTTCGGTTGCGGCACGGTGTTTGAGTTGACGCCGCCGGCGGGGAAGGGCGGCGCGTGGACCAAGACGGTCCTGTACACCTTCCCTGGATTCAAGGGCGACGGCACGGGCCCGGGCTCGGAGATCACGTTCGACAGCGAGGGCAACCTGTACGGAACGACGGGGGGCGGGACCAAAGCCTACGGCACGGTGTTCGAGTTGACGCCTCCGAGCGGCAGCGGCGCATGGACCGAAACCGTACTCCACGATTTCACCGGTGGCAGCGACGGCGGCTATCCCTCGGCAACCGTCACGCTGGGCCCGAACGGCGTGTTGTACGGCAACGGTTCCTACAGCGGCGTGGCGAATGCATCGGGCGTCGTGTTCGAGTTGGCGCCCCCGGCGCAGCATGGCGGCGCGTGGACCGAAACGGTGCTGCACACATTCCCGGCGTACAAGGGGGACGCAACGACTCCGTGGACCACGCTGGCGATCGACGCGAGTGGCAACTTATACGGCACCAGCGTTTTCGGCGGTTCGACGGCGTGTTACCTCGGGTGCGGGACGATTTTCAAGCTGGCTCCGCCCACGGGCGGCGGCGGTTGGACGGAAACGGTTCTGCACGATTTGGGGAACAGCGGGCAGGATCCGAATGGCAGCCTGGTGGTATTGCACAACGGGTTGCTGTACGGAACGACCACTTATCTGGGGGCTTCGGACTTGGGTTCGGTGTTCACTTTGGTGCCGTAGGATGGGGCGGGTCTGGAGACCCGCTGCAGGTGTGGACACCTGCCCCACTTCAGTGGCGGCGGAGATCTTCGAGTTCGTCGAGCGTGCGGGGCCAATCGGCGCCCAGGAGGCGGGAAAGGCTGCGATCGGCGAGGACGCGGCCGGCGGTCTGGCAAGCGGCGCAGTAGTTTGTTTCGTTGTCCGCGTAACGGATGCGGAGAACGTTCGCGCCGCAGCGGGGGCAGGGCTGTCCATATCTGCCGTGGACGGCCATGCCCTCTCGAAACGCGGTGACCTTCTCCGGGAAGCGCTCGCGCGCCGCGGCGCACAGGCGGCCGAGCCAGAGTTCGAGGGTGCCGCGCGTGGCGGCGAAGAGGCGGTCCCATTCTTCGGGGGTCAACTTGCGGGTGAGCGCGAGAGGCGAGAGGCGGGCGGCGTGGAGGATCTCGTCCGAGTAGGCGTTCCCGATGCCGCTGACGATGCGGGGATCGGTGAGCGCCCGCTTGAGCGTCCGGTTTTCGCGGGTCAGGGCGGCGCGGAAGCAATCCAGATCGGCGGCGAGAACGTCTATGCCGCCCGGGTCCATGGCGAGCAGGCCGGGCTCGCCTGAGACGACGTGGAGCGATGCCCTTCGCTTCGCGCCGGCTTCGGTGAGTGTGAGCGAGCCGGACGGGAAATCGAATGCCGCGAGGTTCTGACGACCCCTGAGGGCGGCGTGAGCGGGCTTCCAGTGCAGGCGGCCGGCGATCATCAAGTGCAGCACGAGCCAGAGGCCGCCATCGAGGCCGAACGCGATTCGCTTTCCGACGCGGCGCAGCTCGCGCACCGTTTTGCCCTCGGCTTCCGAGAGCGGCGGCATGGTGGTGCGAAGAAGAAACGGGCTGGCGAGGCGGACGCGTTCGAGCGGCTGCCCCACGACGCGCGGCTCGAGCGCTGCGATGTAGGCGGCGATGTCGGGCAGCTCGGGCATGGTTCTTTACGCGTTGGCGGCGGACTCCAACGGCGGGGCGCTGGGCGAGCGTAGCGTACGAATGTCGCGCATGGGCGGCTGGCCGAAGAAGCGGCTGTATTCGCGGTTGAACTGGCTGGCGCTCTCGTATCCGACTTCGAAAGCCGCGCTGGCGGCGTCCAGACCATCCATGAGCATGCGGCCACGCGCCGCCTGCAGCCGGACCTGTTTCTGATACTGAAGAGGACTCATGGCGGTGAGCACACGGAAATGATGGTGCAAGGTGGACACGCCCATGCCCGCGATTTCCGCGACGTCTTCCACGCGTAGCGGCTTGGCGTAGTTGGTCCTGATCCAGGCGATTGCTTTTGCCGTGCGGTGGCTCTGCTCTCCGAGCGTCGCGATGGCTCGAAGGCGCGCGCCCTCCGCGCTGCGAAGGACGCGGTAGATGAGCTCGCGTTGAATCAGGCCGCTGAGAAAGGGAATGTCGCGCGGCGTGTTCAGCAGGTCCACCAGGCGGCAACATGCGCTGAGGAATTCCACGGTGGTTTCGCCGGTGGCCATGCCAGGGCTGTCGGCGGTGCCCTCGACCTGAATCTCCTCGCGGCTGAGAAGCTCGCGGACCATGGGCATTTCGAGTTTGAGCGAGAGGGCCAGGCAGGGCACCGATTCGCTCGCCTGGATGACGCGGCTGACGACCGGCAGGTCGACCGAGGTGAGCAGGAAGCGCGAGGCATCGTAGATGAAGACGTTGCGGCCGAGCTCCACACGCTTTCGGCCTTGCGCGATCACGGTGAGGCTGGGCTCGTAGGTCATGGAGCACGGGGCGGTAGGGGCGGTGCGCCGCACCAGCATCAGGCCTGGAATGTCCGTTACCCGTTTCTCTTCCGAGCCCATGAACAAGGCAATCTTGCGAGCGAGCTCCGCCCGCAGTGCGTGCGCCGGATCGGATCGCGGAGTTACGTGCCCCTTGGGGTTTTTCATGGCGGCGGCCTCACTCTCCTCTACCATAGGATAATCGCTGGCTGTGTGTGTCGGTCAAGAGTACAAGAGGAATAGGCAATAAATCGGGAGGATCGGGATACCGCTTCCGGGGCGGCCGATCTAACCTGGAGATGAGAGAAGGAGGAACTGATGCAGAAGCGCAAACTTGGGAAGAGCGGCCTGGAGGTTTCGGCTCTCGGGCTCGGCTGTATGGGGATGAGCTTTTCGTACGGGCCGCCCAAAGACAAACAGGAGATGACCGCTCTGCTGCGGGCGGCGGTGGAACGAGGCATCACGTTCTTCGATACGGCCGAGGTCTACGGCCCGTTCTTGAATGAAGAACTGGTGGGCGAGGCGCTGGCTCCGTTCCGCGACCGGGTGGTGATCGCCACGAAGTTCGGGTTCAATCTCACTCCGGATGCCGATCCGCGGGGGATGAAGGGCGCGCCGAGCTTGAACAGCAGGCCGGAGCACATCAAGCAAGCCGTCGAGGGGTCGCTCAAGCGGCTCAAGACGGATGTCATCGACCTGCTCTATCAGCATCGGGTTGACCCGGACGTGCCGATCGAAGACGTGGCGGGAGCGGTGAAGGAACTGATTCAGGAAGGCAAGGTGAAGCACTTCGGTCTTTCCGAAGCTGGGGTGCAAACGATCCGGCGCGCGCACGCGGTTCAGCCGGTCACGGCTCTGCAGAGCGAATACTCGCTGTGGACGAGGACTCCGGAGAAGGAAGTCATCCCGGCGCTCGAGGAACTCGGGATCGGCCTGGTCCCGTACAGCCCGCTGGGCAAGGGCTTCCTCACGGGCAAGATGGACGAGAGTACGAAGTTCGACAGCACCGACTTTCGCAGTACGCTGCCTCGCTTCACGCCGGAGGCTCTGAAGGCGAACCAGGCGCTGATCGCTCTGCTGGGCAGTATCGGAAAACGGAAGAAGGCGACGCCTGCCCAGATCGCACTGGCGTGGCTGCTGGCGCAGAAGCCTTGGATGGTGCCGATTCCGGGGACAACCAGGCTCGATCGACTGGATGAGAACATCGGTGCTTTGCCGGTCGAACTTACTCCGGATGATTTGCGAGACATAGAGGATGCGGCATCGAAGATCACGGTTCAAGGCGCGCGGTATCCCGAGAAGCTGGAACGGATGACGGGCCGCTGAAGGAGTTCAAGAGATGGAAATCAAACGGAGTGGGTCGCAACCTTCCGGCAAAGGGCCGGCGGAGTACTTCACGGGCACGGTGCGGGTAGACCCGCTGGTAAACCCACCGGGGCCGGCGCGCGTGGTCGCTGCCAGCGTCACGTTCGAGCCCGGCGCACGGACGGCGTGGCACACACATCCGCTGGGCCAGAACCTGATCGTAACGGCGGGTGCGGGCAGGGTGCAACGGTGGGGCGGAGCGGTGGAGGAGATACGGCCGGGTGACGTGATCTGGATTCCGCCGGGTGAGAAGCATTGGCACGGCGCCGCGGCGACGACGGCGATGACTCATATCGCGATTCAGGAACACCTCGACGGCAAGACGGCGGATTGGATGGAGCAGGTGAGCGACGAACAATACAAGGACGGAGCGTAAATCTGTGTACAAAGCGAAGGCTTACTCGGCCGGCAGCGCGACATCGCCGCTGGCATCGACGACGGTGACGCGGCGGGATCCGACTGAACACGACGTGCAGATCGAAATCCTCTTCTGCGGTATCTGCCACTCGGATCTGCACCAGGTGCGCAACGAATGGAGCGGCGTCATGCCGACGGTGTACCCGTGCGTGCCGGGGCATGAGATTGTGGGGCGGGTCAGCAAGGTTGGCTCGGCGGTTACTAAGTTCAAGGCGGGCGACCTGGCGGCGGTGGGATGCATGGTGGATTCCGACGGCACGTGTCCGGAGTGCAAGGCCGCGCTCGAGCAGTTCTGCCCGAACGGGACCCTCACTTACAACTTTCCGGATAAGCATCTGGGAGGCGTCACTTATGGCGGCTATTCCGACAGCGTGGTGGTGGATGAACGGTTTGTGCTGCGGGTTCCCTCGAATCTCGATCTCGCCGGGGCCGCGCCGCTTCTTTGCGCCGGGATCACAACTTACTCGCCGATGCGGCACTGGGGCGTGACCGCGGGGAAGAAGGTGGGCGTGGTGGGTTTAGGCGGACTGGGTCACATGGGCGTGAAGTTCGCTCATGCGCTGGGGGCGCACGTGGTGGTCTTCACGACGTCACCGGGCAAGAAAGAGGATGCGATCCGGCTGGGGGCCGATGAAGTTGTCGTCTCGCGGAATGGCGGCGAGATGCAGAAGCACACGGGCAGTCTGGACTTCATCCTCGACGCGGTTTCGGCGGATCACGATATCAGCGCCTACATACAACTGCTGCGGCGCGACGGTAACATCACGCTGGTCGGCGCGCCGGAGAAGCCTCTGGCCGTTTCGGCATTCGGCCTCATCATGGGACGGCGCAGCCTGTCCGGATCGCCGATCGGCGGCATCCCCGAGACGCAGGAGATGCTGGATTTTTGCGGGGCGCATCGGTTCACGGCCGATGTTGAGGTCATTCCGATTCAGAAGGTCAACGAAGCTTACGAGAGACTGCTGAGGGCGGATGTGAAGTACCGGTTCTCGATTGATATGGCTTCTCTCAAGGCCGAGTAGAACGCAGAGTGCGGGCGAGCAGGGCGCCAGCCAAGGCGCTCAGGGGAATGACGGCGGTGTGCCAGAACATCACGTGGAGGGCTTCGAAGTTGGCGCAGTGGAGCTCGAGCATCGTAACGCCGGCCAGGCTCGCTAGCGTGCCCGTGGCCAGGCCGGCGGCGACGGGATTGACGGCGAAGCCGCGGCGGAGGAGCAGCCAACTGGCGATGCCGGCGGGGATGGCGTGGACGAGGCCGGCGATGAGGCAGGCGAGGCCCTGGGGAACGAAGCGATCGGCGATGCGATAGTCGTGGAACAGCGACGCGAAGATCGCAACCAGCGCCAGGCTGCCGGTGGTGAGTAAAATCGGCGGGGACAGGCGGCGCTTGCTTCCGGGCGTCATCTGACCGACCGCTAGCAGGGCCGCGATCCAGGTGAAGATGGCCAGGGCTGGAAAGATCAGCGCCGTTTGGAGATCGCTGAGCTTGACGATGCCGTAGAGACCGAGGCGGGCGGCTCCGCCGAAGGCCACGGCCGCGCTGATCAGGCAGAGGCCGGACACCAGAATCCACGCGGGCGGCAGCGGACGGACGGGAGCGAGCGAGGAGCGAATGGATCCCGAGATGCGCTCGAGCAGAGCGGGGTCGACGTCGTGAGGCTCGCTGGCGGCCTGGCGCAGGATGTCGTCGATGTCGCGCTCACTCATGGCGATCTCCCGGTCCCACCTGGCTCAGTCCCGGGCCGGCCAGACGCTGCCGCAAGCTGGTATAGGCGCGGTGGGCCTTCTGCTTGACAGAGCCGACGCTGGAGGAAGTGGCACGGGCAACCTCATCCAGAGACATGTCGGATAACTTTAGCATGACGACGACCTCCCGCTGGCTTTCGGGCAAGCCGGCCAGAAGCTCGACCAGGTCCGGACTGCTGTCGGGGCGGCGCTGGGCTGGGGTGGGGACTTCCGGCAATTGCTCCACCTGCTGCTCGCGGCTTTCGACGCGGCGAGTCCGGCGGTAGTGGTCCACGCGAACGTGGCGCGCGAGCGCGTAGAGCCAGGGCAGGACGGGCTCGCCGGGGCGGTAGGTCTGGCGGACCTGGTGGAGGCGCAGCCATGTCTCCTGGAGCAGGTCGTCGGCATACCTGCGGCTGACGCATTGGACCAGAAAGAACCGGTGCAGCAGGGGGCTTAGGCAGTTGACCAGAGCTGTGGCCGCGGCGGAGTCGCCTTGTTGATAGCGGGCCATCAGGGTTCCCAGGTCGGCGTCGGGAAGCATCTGTCATGAGTTGTAGCAGAAATGCGGGCGATGTTGGCCCGGGCGCCGAGACGATTCCCGGCGCGGCAGGCTGAGAGCCTGCGCCACGTCTCATATAGGTGTTCGGAGAGGAGGGCGGAAAAGTTACGCATGGCACCGTAACTTCTGGGCGGTTGGGGAGCGAATAGATCTACGACTGCTCAGAGGAGGGAACCTATGAAGAAGCTTTTCCTTTTCGCCGTACCGGCGCTGCTCATGGGAGCGAACACGCTGGTAGTTACGGCCTCGAATACAACTCAGAACCAACTAATGGTTTACGACACCACCGCCAAATCGGTGCAGACGATTTCGACACACGGTCAAGGCGGCGTCAGCGGCAACGCGGGCGGAATCGCGGCGCATGGCGGC
>DATNLV010000111.1:0-4177 GCA_035602665.1 Bryobacteraceae bacterium
CGGCCAGTCCCAAACCGTGCAGCAGACCCCATATAAGGAAGGGCCAGTTTGGTCCGTGCCACAACCCTCCGATCGCCATGGTGACGATGAGGTTCACGTAGGCAAGCGCCTTCCAGCGCGAGCGCAGACCCGGAAGCGAGAAGTAGACGTAGTCGCGCAGCCAGTTCGAAAGCGAGATGTGCCAGCGCCGCCAGAAGTCGGCAACGTTGAGGGCGGAGTAGGGGCGGCGGAAGTTCGCGGGCAGAGTGACACCGATGAGCAGCGCCGAGCCCAGCGCGATGTCCGTGTAGCCGGAGAAGTCGTAGTACAACTGGAACGCGTAGCCGTAGAGTGCCGCGAGCACTTCGGTTGACGAGTAAAGTTTGGGCGTGTCGAACACGCGGTTCACCAGGTGATCGGCCAGGAAGTCGGCAATCAGAAACCTCTTCATCACGCCCATGCCGATCAGGAAAAGCGCGCGGCCGCCGTCGGCAGGCGTGAGCGTTCGCCCAGCATTGGCGATCTGCGGGCACAACGTGGAGAGGCGCGTGATGGGGCCGGCGAGCGTGGTGGGGAAGAAACTGGACGCGCACAGGTACACCAGATAGCTGGGCGCCGGTTCTGCGATGCGACGGTAGACATCGATGGTGTAGGTCATCGACTGGAAGGCGTAGAAGGACAGACCGAGTGGCAGGGTCCAGCTCCAGGCCGAGTGAACCAACGGCAGGTATCGCAGCGACAGGATGAGTCCCACGTTGAGCGCCACACTCGCGCCCACCAGGAGGCGGCGGCCCTTCGCGCCTTCGCACCGCGCGAGCACCCTGCCCAGGAGGAAATCGATCGACGAGGCGGCAGGCACCAGCGCGAGGTAGATCAGGCCCCATCTGGCGTAGAAGAAGTAATTCGCGACGAGAATCACCGCCAGGCCGGCGAGCCGGAAGCGCGACACCAGCCAGTAGGCGAGGAAGACGATGGCGGCGAAGGTGAGGTAGGCGGGGCTGGTGAGCGGCATTCGCGCCTTACGAAAGCATTCCAGCGGCCAGCGCGGAAAAGCCCCGCTAAACGCGGAGCCCGGACGTTCCAGGGCTGCGGGTGTGTGTGCGCGGACACAGGGCGCGTGTCAGGTTGTACACGGTGCTGGTCTAATATGGGTTGGAGCTTGGAACGAATGAAGACTCTTGCCATCGGACTCGTCTTTGCGTGCGCTCTCATCGCGCAGCCTCGCTACGTCGCCGAGGCTCCGGGCCCAGGCAGCTTCGCGATCGCCGGGGCTTCCATCTACGTTGAGGCGGACGACTACGCGGGGGTGGTCCGCGCCGTGGGCGATCTGCGTGACGACGTGCGGCGGGTCACGGGCTCGACGCCCTCGATCACGCACGACCCCGGCACGCGGAAGGCCATTCTGGTCGGGACGCTCGGGCACAGCAGGGTCATCGACGAGCTGGTCCGCGAGGGCAAGATCGACGCCGGCCGCATCGCCGGCAAGTGGGAATCGTTCGTCATCCAGGTGCTGCCGGGCGCGCTCGTGATCGCGGGCAGCGACAAGCGCGGCACCATCTACGGCATTTACGATCTCTCCGAGCAAATGGGCGTCTCGCCCTGGTACTGGTGGGCCGATGTTCCGGTCAGGCATAGGGACGCGGTGTACGTAAAAGCGGGCACGGTGGTCGAGGGACCGCCGGCCGTGAAATACCGAGGCATCTTCCTGAACGACGAAGCGCCCGCGCTCTCCGGATGGGTTAAGGAGAAGTTCGGCACTTACAACCACGCCTTCTACGAGAAGGTATTCGAGTTACTGCTGCGGCTCAAGGGGAATTACCTTTGGCCGGCCATGTGGAACAATGCGTTCAACGAGGACGACCCGTTGAATCCCAAGCTGGCCGATGAATGGGGTATCGTCATGGGGACCTCGCATCACGAGCCCATGCTGCGGGCGCAACAGGAGTGGAAACGGCACGGCACGGGGCCTTGGGACTACACGCGGAACGCGGAGGTGCTGCGCGCTTTCTGGGAAGAGGGCGTGCGGCGCAACCGGAGTTACGAGAGCATCATCACCCTGGGGATGCGCGGCGACGGCGACATGCCGATGTCGGAGAGCGCCAACACGGCCTTGCTCGAGGGGATTGTGGCGGACCAGCGCAAGATCATCGCCGCCGAAGTGAATCCCGATGTTACTAAGGTGCCGCAGGATTGGGCGCTCTACAAGGAAGTGCAGGAGTATTACGAGAAGGGCATGCGCGTCCCAGACGACGTGACGCTGCTGTGGTGCGACGACAACTGGGGTAACATACGCCGACTGCCTACTCCCGCCGAACGGCAGCGCACGGGCGGCGCGGGCATATACTACCATTTCGACTATGTCGGCGGGCCGCGCAATTATAAGTGGATCGACACCAATCCGATTCCCAAGGTGTGGGAGCAGATGAACCTGGCATGGCAGTACGGCGCCGACCGCATCTGGATCGTAAACGTGGGCGACCTGAAGCCGATGGAGTTCCCCACGGAGTTCTTCCTGCAGCTTGCCTGGGACCCGGCGCGTTGGCCCAAGGAGCGGCTGGGGGAATACACTCGGCTCTGGGCGGAGCGGCAATTCGGGGCGGCGCACGCGGCCGAGATCGCGGACATCGTCTCGGCAACTCTGAAATACAATGGGCGGCGCAAACCGGAACTGCTCGAGCCATCCAATTACAGCTTGGTTAGTTACGACGAGGCGGATCGGGCGGTGGCGGAATACGACTCGCTCGTTGCGCGTGCGGAGCGGATTTCGCAGGAGTTGCCAGCAGACGCGCGCGATGCTTTTTTCGAGCTTGTGTTGCACCCGGCGAAGGCCGCCGCGCAGGTGACCGAACTCTATGTCGCGGTGGCTAAGAACCAGATGTACGCCGAGCAGGGGCGCGCCTCGGCGAACGACTGGGCGGCGCGCGCGCGGGCGCTGTTTCAGGCTGATGCGGACTTGTCGGCGTACTACAACCACACGCTGGCGGGCGGTAAGTGGGACCACATGATGGACCAGACCCATATCGGCTATACCTACTGGCAACAGCCGCCCACGAACACGATGCCCGCGGTCCGCGAGATCGAGATTCCGGAGGCCGCCAGCATGGGAGTCGACGCCGAGCGCCTTTCCTTCGACGTGTTCAGCCAGCAGCGACGGCACGTCGACATCTACAACCGCGGCCGCGCGCCGTTCGATTTCGCAGCAACGGCCAGTGGCCCATGGATCGTGTTGAGCGCCACGCATGGCCGGATCGAGAAGGAGGAGCGGCTCTGGGTCAGCATCGACTGGACGAAGGCGCCGCACGGCTCGGCGAGCGGGACCGTGGAGATCAACGGCGTCAAGCTTCCTGTGAGCGAGTCGAATCCCGAGGCGAGGCTGAACGGCTTTGTGGAGGCGGACGGCTACGTCTCGATCGAGGCCGAGCACTACACCGGCAAGGTTGACACGGCCGCGGCGCGGTGGGAAAAGATCCCCGATTATGGGCGGACTTTGTCGGCCATGAGTATCTTTCCTGTTACTGCGGCGAGTGTCACGCCGCCCTTGAACTCTCCTTGTCTCGAATACAAAATGTATTTGTTTGACCCGGGCCAGGTCGAGGTCGAGGCGACTCTCGCGCCGACGCTCAACTTCGTTCCTGGCCGCGGGCTCCGCTTCGCTGTTTCGTTCGACGACCAGCCGCCGCAGGTCGTGGACGCGCTAGCGCAGAATTCGCAGACGGACTGGGAAACGTCAGTCAAAGACAATGTCCGCAAGGTTCGCACGAGCCACAAGCTGGCGGGTGCGGGCGTCCACACGCTGAAGTTCTGGATGGTCGATCCCGGCGTGGTGCTGGAGAAACTCGTGGTAGACCTCGGCGGCTTACAACCGAGCTATCTCGGGCCGCCGGAAAGTTACCGCAGTCAGGACTGAAAGCGCTCCAGGGCCGCGCGCGCTCCGTATTCGTAGGCGTCGAGCAGCTTGTCCCAGGCGGCGTCGGCTTGGGCGTCGATCAGCTTGCGCGCGGGGTCGGCATCGAACCAGGCCAGCGTGCTGCGGACGCCCTGGGCGTACGGCACGGTGGCGCAAAAGCCGGGGACGAAGCGCTTGATCTTGGTGTTGTCGAAGACGGTGCTGACCGATTTGTCGCCGGTAAGGCTGCCCAGGGAGTCGGGCAGACAGGCGGAGATGAAGTCCGACGTGATGTGCACTAAGTGTGGCTCG
>DATNLV010000112.1:0-3399 GCA_035602665.1 Bryobacteraceae bacterium
GCTTTATCCGCTTGCGCCTGCTGCCTTTTCGATACCTCGAGATATTGCGCTTTCTTCACCTCCAGATCCCTCTGCGACTCCGCCTGTTTGGCCTGCGACAGCGTCTCCGCGAGCACCCGCTCCTGGTCGGCCTGCGCCTTAGCGACAGCCGCTTCGCGCGTCGCCATAGCGCGCTTGATCGCCGTATCCCGCTCCGCTTCCGCCGTCGCTACATCGGCATCGCGCTTGATGCGCGCGACATCCGGCTTGCCCATGTTGGAGATGTATTCGTTCTTGTCGCGCACTTCTTTGATGGTGAATGAAATTACTTCCAGACCCATTTTGTTCATGTCGTCGGCGCAGGTGCCACGCATGCGATCGCCGACCATCTCCGGCTGCTTGACGATCTCTTCGACCGTCAGTTGTCCGATGATCCCGCGCAGGTGGCCTTCCATCACCAGCCGGATCAGGCCCTCGCGCTCGTTGTCGGACTTGGTCAGAAACTGCTCGGCCGCGGTGAGGACCGAGACGTCGTCCGACTTCACTTTGATCTGCGCCACGGCCTCGACCGTGACCGCGACGCCTTGCTTGGTGTAGAGGTCCTGTTTGGGCGCCACGTCGAACGACATGAGTTCGAGCGAGAGGCAGCGCCAGTTCTCGACCATGGGATAAATGATCGTGCCGCGGCCCTTGATGACGCGCGTGCGGCGCATGCCATAGACCACCAGGGCCTCGTGGGGGCCGGCCTTGCGATACAAGCGCGCCAGCGTCATCGGCAGTATGAAGATCACCAGTATGGCTCCGCCGACGATGAGCCAAATCAAACCTTTGTCCAGAGATGCGAGATCCATATGTTCTCCTCAGTCCTTGTCCACTTCATCCGCGGGCTCGCCTGACAGGTCTTCCCAGCGCCGGACATAGGCAATGCCCTTGTCGAAACGAGTCACGACAACTTCCGTATTCTTAGCGACGGCCGCTCCATCCTCACTTCTGGCGGCGGTGCAATGCCGCGTGCCCCCCTGCGTAAAAACAATCTCTCCGGTTCCGCCCAGGCGTATCCCGACAGTCAGCGTGCCGAGCACGCCGACCATTTCCGAATCCTCCGGTTCCATTTCGTCTTCGAAGCGCATCAGCACCTTGGCCAGGAACAGGAAGATGATGGCCGCGCCGACCAAGCCTCCCGCGATGGCCATTCCCAGGGCGAAGAAGACCCAGACACTCGAAAGGGTGACCAGCAGCCAGCCGGTGGCGCCGAACCAGGTGAGAAACGCCGCGAGGGTACCGAAGTTCAGCACCGGCACGTGGCCGCCGCCCAAGCGCGGAACGTGAACGTGCGGGACGTGAGCGTGCAGATGCGGCAGGTGCAGGTGCGAGCTTCCGGTCAGGAACGAGATCAGGCTCATCAAGAAGCCGACCAGGAAACAGATCAAGTAGAACTGCGCCCAAGTCATCGGGAACGCCTCCGTTCCCCGGGGGGCCTGAGGACCTGCAACAACCTTTCGGCCAAGCCGGGGTTTTCCAATATCGCTCCAAGCAGCAGCAGGCACATGCGGGTGTCGTCGTGGCGCGACAGCTTGACCAGGGCGGCCGCGAGTTCGGCGTCGTCGTGAAAGCGCTCGGCGCCGGCGATGAGCCACAGGTCCAGCTTGTCCTCGGGAGCGCCGAGGTTCGAGACCAGTTCGGTCGAATAGCCCTCGGGGTCGTCGACCAGGTAGCCCGGATGCACTTTGAAGAACGTGGCCAGGAGCATACGGGTCGAATTGGTCAAGTGCGGCCGCGCCCCGTTCTCGATCTGCGAGAGATAGGACTGGCTGATGGCGCGCCCCATTTCCTTCTTGAGGAGCCGCACCACCTCCTGCTGGGTGAGCTCGCGGTCGAGGCCGCGGAGGGTTCCCTCGACCTCGCGCAGATACCGGAGCTTTTCGCCGAGCCTCATATTGCTATTTGTAATATGTGTATCACGAATTGCGATAACGTGTCAAGGCCCAAGTTGGCGCAGGCGGCCGCGCTGGTCCGCTTGCCGACGCGCGCGGTTCGGTGCTGTTGGGTACACTGCGGTTTGGAACACACTAAAGCCCTTCCCCGCTTTCTTCTGGCAGTCGTGATGGCTTCGACGGCGTGGGCTGAGCGCGCGCCACAGTTCGACCGTGACTACGACGCGCTGGCGGCGCGGTCCATCAGCGAGACGGCGATCGCACCGGACGGGAAGGGGGTGGCGTGGGTGCAGGACGCGGGGGACATCTTCGTCGTTTCCGGCCGGGACGCGACGCCGCTGCGGATTGCGGAGGGGCACGACATCGCATGGTCGCCGGACGGACGGGCGCTGGCCTTTCTGTATCTATCCGATCTTTACGTTGCGGACCCGGGCGGCGGCTCTCCGCGGAAGCTTGCGGAGTTGAAGGGCCATGCGGGGGATGCGCGGTGGTCGCCGGACGGCCGGACGATTGCGGTGCTGTTCGCCGAGGGCGCGCCTTCGGCGGCGGGTCCCCTTCAAGCGGCGGGCGCGGAGACCGGGGTGATCGGGGAGCGCATTTTCAACCAGCGGATCACGACGATCGATTTAGCAACGCGGGCGATGCGCCAGGTTTCGCCGCCGGAGCTGCACGTCTACGAGTACGACTGGTCGCCGGATGGGAAGGCGTTCGCGGCGACAGCGGCGCCGGGGCCGGGCGACGATAACTGGTATGTGGCGAAGCTGTACAGCATCGACGCGGGGACGGGCAAAGCCAGTGTGCTGGCGAAGCCGGCCCGCCAGATCGCGGCGCCACGCTGGTCGCCGGACGGGGCGCGGATCGCTTATATCTCCGGCCTGATGAGCGATGAAGGCTCGACGGGCGGCGATGTGTTCCTCGTTCCGTCCGGGGGAGGCGAGCCGCGCAACGCGACGCCCGGCATGGCCGCTTCGGCAAGCGCTATCACGTGGCTCGACGGCGGCCGCATCCTGATCTCCGAACAGGTGGACGGCGATTCGGGCTTCGCGGTGCTCGATGTAGCCGGCGGAGGGATGGAAACCGTGTGGCGAGGCCCGGGCGCGGTGACGCGCGGCGGCTGGGTGCCGGATGTGTCGCTGGCGCGCGACGGGAAGACGACGGCGGTGGTTCGCCACTCGTTCGACGCGCCGCCGGAGGTGTGGACCGGGCCGATCGGGGCATGGCAGCGGATCACGAACATCAACCGCGACGTGCGGCCGGCCTGGGGCGAGGTCCGGAGCATACACTGGCCGAGCGAAGGCCGCAGGGTGCAGGGCTGGCTGATCTATCCGCGCGGATACGATCCGGCGCGGCGATGGCCGCTGGTGGTTATACCGCATGGCGGACCGTCGGCGATGGAGCGCTCGCATTGGCCGGGCGCGGGCTTCGAGGGCATGCTCGCCGCGAGCGGATACTTCGTCTTGCTGCCGAACACGCGCGGGAGCCTGGG
>DATNLV010000133.1:0-2135 GCA_035602665.1 Bryobacteraceae bacterium
TTCTGGCAAGAAACATTCTATTGGGAAAGCAGCCCTCTTCAAAACATTTCTTCAGGTTTCGTTCTAGACCCAAGCCCGCGCTATTTTCGCAAGTCCCTCTCCAGTCCTGCAGCGGGCGTCCACGCCCGCCTCCGTGCAACTGTTACTTCTTGCTCTTGTCCTCCGGCGGCGTGTCCGGCGTGTCGAAGGTGATGGTGGCTTCCGTGGTGAATTTGCGATACAGGCGGAACTCGACTTCGTTCTTCGAGTGGTGGCTGCCCTCGCGCATCTGCACCACGGCGCGCAGAGGCAGCAGGTACTCGTGCCCGCTGATCGAGGCGAGATCGTAGTCCAGGGTATCTTCCACCTGCTGTATCGGGAAGTCGGCTTGCAGCTCGGCCACCAGCGTGATCCGCACCACCGCCAGCATCTCGCGATCCACATAGACCAGCCCGTGGTAAGCGGGCACGGTCTCGGAAATCGGGGTGCCGGCAGCGTCGCGGCCCGAGGCGACGTGCCAACCCGATCGCGTCTGGGCGACCTGATAAGAGTACACGTACGCTCGACGGCCGCGCAGCGTCGCCCATCGGTCCCAGTGGAACGACGCCTCGGTCTTCGGATCGAAAATCCCCGCCATCATGCTCCCAAACTCGCCCGCCGAGTTGGCGCCTCCGACTGACCATATGGACGAGTTGAGGACCGACTTGCCGTCCCTGGTCATCAGCTTGTAGTCTTCCTTGTGGTCCACGTAGCTCACGTGGGCGGTGAGCGTGTCCTCGAGGCCCCACGACTGGGCGCCGCGCGGATCTACGTAGCGGCGCGTCACCTGCGTGCACAGGAAGTCGGGCAGCGACTTGGTGTAGTTCATGGCGTAGTCGCGCGCCTGCTCGATCACCTTGCCCTGCTCCTCCGCGCCCGGCGGATCGACTGGCGGCGGGGGAGGCGGCGTGGGCGTGGGTTGCGCCGGAGCGGGGAGATTCTTCGAGGCGGTCCCCAGGGCCTTCAGCGCTTCGATGGTCTTGGGGCCGGCGCCCAGCGCCCGCAGGTCGTCGATGGTGCGGTCATCGAGCCGCTCGGAAAGAGTAACCGTGGACAGGTACTCGGCAACCGCCTTGTCGGGCTGCTTCACCTGAACTGAGGAACGTACGAAGCCGGCCAACTGCTCCACCGTCAGCTTCGTCGCGCCGGACAACAACCAAGACGCTCCGAGCAGCAGGAGCGCCGCTTTCAATCGCATACCATTTCATTGTTGCATGCCCGTTGCCGGCGGGCCGATCCACAGGCCACAAGCCTCGCAAGAAGCGGTTGCGCGGGCCTTGGCGGTCTCGTTATGGTGGTACTGTCTTCTGGGTTAGGGGGGCCACATGAATCGGAAAGTCAGACTGGTTGGATTGTCGCTGGTTGCCGGGGCGGCGCTCTTCGCGCAGAGCGCGCCGCGGACTCCCGATGTACCCTTTGTTCCCACATCGCAGGCTCTGGTGGTGGAGATGCTCAAGCTCGCCAACGTTACCAAGGCGGACACCGTTTACGACCTGGGCTGCGGCGACGGGCGGATCGTGATCACCGCGGCGAAGCAGTTCGGGGCGCACGGAGTGGGCGTGGACATCAACCCCGAGCGGATTCAGGAAGCCAACGAAAACGCGCGCCGGGCCGGAGTCGCCGACAAGGTCAAGTTCATCGAAGGCGACCTGTTCACCGCGGACATTCGTCCGGCGACGGTGGTGACATTGTATCTGCTGCCGTCGGTGAATTTGAAGCTGCGGCCGCGGCTGCTGAGCGATCTGAAGCCGGGCACGCGGGTAGTCTCCCACAGTTTCGACATGGAGGACTGGAAGCCCGACAAGGCCGTGATGGCCGAAGGCGCGCAGCTCTACCTGTGGGTGATCGCGGACAAGAAATAGCCCCGTCCTATTCGTCGCAAAGACCCCGTGGGCCATCCTGTTGGCAATTCGACGCAAGCCCGATAAAATGGTTGGTTCTTATTCCAGTCGAGCGAGGTGACTTTCATAGTGTCGACGGCCAGGTGTTCGGCTACCTTCCGCCCGCGGCGAAGCGGGACAACGTCGCGATGAGCCCCGAAGAGCTCCCATCGGTCAAGCAGGCGCCGCCGGACGCCGCTCAACCAGCCGCCCCGCCGTCCGCTGTGCCGGCGACCG
>DATNLV010000134.1:0-2253 GCA_035602665.1 Bryobacteraceae bacterium
TTCTGGCAAGAAACATTCTATTGGGAAAGCAGCCCTCTTCAAAACATTTCTTCAGGTTTCGTTCTAGACCCAAGCCCGCGCTATTTTCGCAAGTCCCTCTCCAGTCCTGCAGCGGGCGTCCACGCCCGCCTCCGTGCAACTCGCTGAAACGACGGAAGCCGGACGTGGACGTCCGGCGCAGCTCTGGAGAGCCGCCCCACTTCAGCGAGAGGAGCCCGCCCGTGCAAGAGTCACGGCGCGCCAGACATATCCTGCTCCGCTCCATACGGTTGCGGCCGCCGCGAGCCAGAAGAAGGGAGCCAGGGGGAGGCGCGTGGCGGCGAAGGCGCCCTTGGTCAACGTCGCTACCGCGGCAAGAATCTGAAGAGCGGTGCTGATTTTACCCCAGATGCTGGGGGGGAAATCGCGGTGTTGGCTGAGGAGCAGCGCGGCGCCGGCCATCGCCAGGATCACGAGGTCGCGCGCGAAGATCAGGATCACCAGCCACCAGGGGACCGCGCCGCAGACGCCCAGCGCGAGATATGAAGCACTCAGCAGCAGCTTGTCGGCGATGGGATCGAGATAAGCTCCGAGGCGGGTCTGTAGGTTGAGGCGGCGGGCGGCGAGGCCGTCGAGACCGTCCGTGGCCGCCGCGACGAAAAAGACCGCTAGCGCCAACTGGAACCGCTGCGCCAGGATCGCGTCCACGGCCACGGGAGCCAGGGCGATGCGGACGGAGGTGAGGAAGTTGGCGAGGTTGAGGTTCCGCATGGAGGCGGCAGTATCACTCAGGATATCAGCGCGCCGGCGACACGGGTGGCCAATTGATCGAAGCTGAGAATCTCGTAGAGCGAGGCGTCGCTCATAATGCGGTGGACCAGCGCGGCGTGCATGGCGTGGCCGGCGCGTTCGGCGATCACGTGCCCGAGCAGGGGCCGGCCGAGCAGGGCCAGGTCGCCGATCAGGTCGAGCGCCTTGTGGCGGCAGCATTCATCGGGGAAGCGCAGGCCTCCGGGATTGAGCACGGTGGTGCCGTTGAAGCACACTGCGTTTTCGAGCGAGGCGCCGCGGATCAGCCCCATGTCCTTGAGCTGGGCGAGATCGCGCTCGAAGCCGAAGGTGCGGGCGGGGGCGAGTTCGGCGGCGTAGCGCTCGGGTGTTACTTCCATCTCGAGCGTCTGAGCGCCGGCCAGCGCATGGCCGAAATCGGTTTCGCAGGTCAGGCGAAAGCTGTCGCAGGGCAGGATGGAGATGCGCTTGGCGCGGTCCACCACTTCGACCGGGCGGCGGATCCGCAGATAGCGCCGCAGCCGACGGTGGTTCTGCCGGCCCGCGCGCTCGAGCAGTTCGACGAAAGGCAGACCGCTGCCATCGAGGATGGGCACTTCGAGGTTGTCGATCTCGACGTAGGCGTTGTCGATGCCCATGCTGTAGAACACGCTGAGCAGGTGCTCGGTGGTGGAGATCAGGACGCCTTTGCGCATCAGGCTGGTGGCGTAGCTGACGCGGGCGACGTGCTGCCAGGAGGCCTGGACGGGGAAGCGGTCGAGGTCGGTGCGGACGAAGACGATGCCGGTGGCGGGGGGTGCGGGAACAATTCGGATGCTGACCGGGACGCCGCTGTGGAGGCCTACGCCGCTTGTCTGGACGGGCCGTTGAACGGTGGTTTCGAATCGCAAACGTCCTCTAGGGCAATCGAGGCTCCAAAGGGCAAGTGGTTGGTTCTGTGTGGATTAGGGGCTGCGGTACTGTGGTTCAAAAGCCACGGGTTGTGACCAGAATGCGAAAGCGGCGAGACAATTGGGCCACGGATGAACACGGATAACAGATCTTGTTTTCCCATCCGTGTTCATCCGCGTTCATCCGTGGCCAACAATGTTTTGGATATTCGCGGCCCTATTTCAGCACCGCTCTTTGGTTAGCGTCCGCTTGCTTACGGGCGCGGTTCGGTGCTGGGGACACCGTGCTGACGCGCTGCCTCAGCTCGCCAGGGCTTCGAGCGCTTCCTCGGCCGGCGCGGCGTGGCGCTCGGCTTTCGCCAGAGAAGCGCGGGGGACGCGCTCTTCGAGCAGCAGTTCGGTCGCCAGCACCTGGGGCTCGGCGTGGAAATAGCGCTCCATCGGGCGGTCGTACAGCAGATTGCAGGCCGCCAACAGGCTCATCCCCTGGTGGTGCGCCATCCAGGAACGGACGATGTGGGGGCGCGGGCGGCTGTAGTCCACCGCTTCGTAGAAGCCATAGCGGCCCAGCCAGCCTAGCGACTCCTCGCGGCGC
>DATNLV010000143.1:0-3643 GCA_035602665.1 Bryobacteraceae bacterium
CGCCGGCGGTCCGGTCGAGCAGCGCCGGTGGAACGCGCGTGGTCTTCCCCGCCCCGGGCGGCGCCTCGATGACGAGGTTGGGCTCCTGCCGCAGGCTCTCGCAAATGGCCGGCAGCAGCGCGTCGACCGGCAGCCGCGGCCGCTCAGCGTTCATCGAGATCGTACGCGGTCTTGAGCCACCGCTTCAGCTCGGCGTCGACTTCGTCGCGCGCGGCCACCGCGATGCGAAGGCGCACGCGGTCCTGCTCGTTGGTGCCCCCGACCGGGAGCAGGCGCCCCTCCGGAGTAACCCCAGTAAGCGCCAGGCCCAGGTCGAGCCGCGCGGCGCCAGGCTTGATCCAGGCGAACTGACGCCGGCGCCGCAGCGTCACCTGCGTGCGGCAGGTGAGGATCTGGACATCGCCGCCGAGCGCTTTGGCGGCCTTCACGATGTCGTCATAGATGGGCCGCAACGCGGCTCGCGGGCCCGCAAACATGGCCGCGAGAAGCGCAGCGGGATCCGAGTAGCCGGCCTCGCCTTCCGCGCTGGCGGCGATCATGCTGGCCGCGGTCCGCGGCAGGCCGTGCTCCGTGATGAGCCAGCCGACCCGTCCCCTACGCGAGGCCGGCGCGAAACGGCGCGCCTCGTCGGCCCACTCCTCCACGCTCTTGCCGGTGCGCCGCTTGAGGTTCGCGGCTATCGCCGCCTGCATTTCGCTGGGGGTCTTGCCCATAGTGGTCAGCATACGCCAGACGGCGCGCGCGCGGCTGGGAACTTTCCGCGGGCCGGCGGGGTCAAATTTGGCAGGAGGATGAGGCCATGGCGATGACACTTGGTGGAACGGGCGGGCGGAAGGCGGAAATCAACGTGACGCCGCTGATCGACGTGCTGCTGGTGCTGCTGATCATCTTCATGGTGATCTCGCCAGTTCAGTCCGAAGGCTTCAAGGCTCTGGCGCCCCAGCCGGCGCCGCCTGGAGCCGATGCGACGCCGCAGCCGCTGGACATCGTGATCACGGTGGCGGCCAACGGGAGGCTCGAGATCAACCAGGAGGCCGTAGAGATGGAAAACCTGCCCGCGCGGCTGAAGCGCATCTTCGAGGTGCGCGGTAACACGGTGCTGTTCCTGCGCGGTGCGAAGGAGTTGGACTTCGAGAGTGTTGCGCGCGTGATCGAGATCGCGCACAACGCGGGCCTGGACCGCGTGGCGCTGACGGCGATGCAGTAAAACGTGGGGCAGGACTCCAGTCCTGCGGCCGGTGTCCACACCGGCCTCCAGAGCCGGACGTGGACGTCCGGCGCAGCTCCGGAGAGCCGCCCCACTCCGGCCCGACACTCGTATCGGGGCGATCCATCGCTGCTAGAGTAAGTAGGAGTGAACGGAGCAATCATCGTCAACAAGCCGGCAGGATGGACCTCGCACGACGCTGTGAACAAGGTCCGCCGCCTCGCGGGAACGCGCCGGGTGGGGCACCTGGGCACGCTCGATCCGATGGCGACGGGCGTGCTGCCGCTGGTGGTGGATGGAGCCACGCGGCTGGCGCAGTTTTATACTCACAGCGACAAGGTCTACGACGCCATCGTCCGTTTCGGCCACTCCACCGACAGCTACGATCGCGATGGCGCGCCGACTTCGCCGCACGTCGATGTCGAGATCACCCGGGAGCAACTCGAGCCGCTGCTCGACGGCTTCCGCGGAACCATCCAGCAGACGCCGCCGCCGATTTCGGCCAAGAAGATCGATGGAGTTCCGGCGTACCGGCTGGCCCGCAAGAAGATCGAAGTGGAGCTGAAGCCGGTGGAGGTGACCATCGGCTCGCTGGAACTGGTGGAGTGCGGCGGAACGGATGCGCGGATGGTGGTGCACTGCTCGGCGGGAACGTACCTGCGCGCGCTGGCGCACGAACTGGGCAAGCTGGTGGGCCCGGGCGCGTTTCTCGAGCAATTGATCCGGCTGCGCTGCGGGGATTTCGCAATCGAACAGGCGCGCAGCATGGAACAGCTCGAGGAACTGGCCAAGGAGGACCGCTTCATCGAAGCCTACATCCCGGCCGCCGAGATGCTGCCGGAATTTCCGTGCGAGTTCGTGGACACCCTGACGACTACGTTCATCCGGCAGGGGCGCGACTTCCGCACCTCGCCGTTCCGCGTGCGGCCGGGCGCCCGCTTCGTCAAGGCCGTGGGCCAGCACGGCGAGCTGATCGCCATCGGCGAGGCGAGACTGCCCAATCTGTACCACCCCATGCTGGTGCTGTAACGGCCCACTTACCGGACCCTCGGCGCGCGTAGATCCTGGCCGTTCTGGTGCAGGACCAGGGCGGCGGCCGGCTGCTGGCCGGTCGTCTCGAAAGTGATTTGCGCGTCCACCACCTTATAAAAGTAATCCCGATCGCTCTCGGCGTAGAGCTGGATCTTCTCCTGGCCGGTCCGTTGTGACCAGAGCCGATTGCCTGCGCGCGTGATGGAGAGGAGAGCGCCGGATCCGAACTGGTACCGGCCCACGCAGAGATCGAGAAGTTTGGGTTCGACGACTTCGAGCTCGGTGTACAGCTTCGTTTTGAGCAGCGGAAAGCCCGGATCGAGCAGGTGGCGGCCGATGTCATCCACGCCGGGGTCCGTCTCCGCGTTGGAGAGCACGACCACTCCCGTCCGCGTGGAGGGATTGAATCCGACAAAGGACCGGTAGCCGCCTGTGCTTCCGTCGTGCCAGACGATTCCGGAGTTGGACACGAGCCAGCCCAGCGCAGCCTCCAGGCCGGGAGTGCCCGTGGGGCAGCGGACCTTCAGCATGGCGGCCATGGCCGGCGCGAGGGGCGTCCTGGTGTAGCCAAGGTTGGCCGCGAGGAATCTAAGAAGGTCGTTGGCGGTGGTACGCAGGGCGCCGGCGCCCGCCAGCACCCCGATGTCCCATCCCGGAACGGGCGCCAGGGCCGCATCGTAGGTGGATGACAGGATCGCCTTGATTTCCGGGGAGAGTTCGATGCGGGTGTTCGTCATTCCCAGCGGCGCGGTGATCCGCGATTCCAACAGCGTCGAGTAATCCATGCCGGTGGACCGCGCCAGCACGTGCCCCAGAAGGCCGACGCCGAGGTTGGAGTACTCGTACCCGGCGCCCACGTCGCGGGTCAGCGTGTAGTTCCAGAGAAACTGGTAGAGGCGCTCGACCGAGTATTCCGCGTAAGGATCCGACGGATCATCCGCGGCCGTCAGATTGGAGGGCAGGCACGGCAGGCCGGAAGTCTGCAGGGAAAGGGACTCCAGAGTGATCGGCCCGCCTCGTTCGGGCACCTTGAGGCCTCGGGGCAGGTACTTCGCCACTGGATCGACCAGGGCTAGCTGCTTGCGCTCCACCATGTCGGCCAGCAGAAGAGACGTGAACACTTTGGTAACCGTGCCGATCTCGAAGACCGTGTCGCCATCGAGCTTGTCCCCCTTGGCGAGGCTCCCGTAGGCGACAATCCTGCGGCCCCGCGGCTCGATGACGCCGACTACGATCCCGATGCTCTGGCGCTCGATGTCGATGCGGTCGGCGAGGATCTTGCGGATCTCTGCATTGTTCGGCAGCGTGGATTCCGGCGGCCCCTGGGCCACCGCCTGCAGTGAAGCGGCAATGAGTAGAGCGATGGGGATTCGCATGTTGATCACGGCTCTACTTGCCCTGACT
>DATNLV010000163.1:0-3014 GCA_035602665.1 Bryobacteraceae bacterium
CACGAACTGCGGACGGCTCGTTGCTCGTGGCTCGTTGCCCGTTGATCCTGGGCGGCCTTCGTGGGCTTCGCACCGCAACGAATCCCGATCGCGAAGCGCGCGAACTGCGGAGGCCGATCAACGGGCCACGAGCCACGGGCCACGAGCTGCTTAGCGCGGTTCATCCTGAAACGAGAACACCGGATCGATATCCACCGGGAGATCGGCGGCTGCTTTCAGGGCTCCATCCAGCTCGGGCGGAAGGGCACGATAGCTCTCAAACCAGCGCTGGGCTCGGGCGGCGTCGCCGGTGGCTTCGATCTCCAGGAGCTCCTTCGCCAGGCGAGCTACGGACGCCTGCATGCGCTCGAGGTAGATGTGATAGCGGCGGGCGCCCGCGTCCCACACGATCGCCCGCTCGCGGACGAAGTAGTTGAACTGCATGATCTCGGAGACCGCGTGGGCCTCCGCGGTGCCGAAGCGCAGCATGCGGAACAGATCCGCGACGTGGGCCGCGTAGCCGCTCCGGACCTCCTCCGGCGTGAGCACGCCGTGGCGGCCGAGCCAGTCCATTCCGAAGAGGCCCACCACATCCGCCTTGGCTTCCTCCAGGCCGCCGTACGCGGGCCCGATGGCCTCGTTGATGTCCACCTGCTTGCCGTTCCGGCGCGCATAGGCCGGCCCGAGTTCGTGCGCCATCTCGTGCAGCACCGTGTCGGTGAGGTAGCCGGCGCGCGTGACCAGCGCGGCGTCGCGCGCGAGCATGACGCGGGCGGCCAGCGGCAGAATGATGTTGTCCACGCGCGCGTCGAGGAAGTTCCGGAAGAAGATTTTCTTGGAGCCCTTCTCGGCGTGGATGCGGGGGTCGTTGGGGAGATTGTCGGCCACCGCCTGGTAGCCGTGCCGCAGGTCGCCGGCCCGGAACGGCGCGTCAACCACCTCCATCGGCGACGCGTGGCCGGTCTTGGAAGGCCGGTCCGCCGGCGCAAGCGGCAGCGCATCCTGGAGGGCGGGAACATACTTCGCGAACGCCGCCACGCGCCGGCTCTCCGCATCGTTGCGGATCAGCACGGCGGCGCCGTAGCAGGTCTTCACGCCCAGCACGCCGTCGAGGTAGGTTTCGTAAGGCGCGAAGATGACGTCGAACTTCGGATTCTCCAGATCGAGCCACGCCAGGTCGCTCGCGTAGTAATCGTCGGAGAGCAGGGCATCGGCGCGCAGGCCCAGGAAGCGGGCGAATTTCGGATCGTCGCTGAGCGCGGCGGCGTCGCGCAAGGCCCGGGCAGCGGGCTCGAGCCACTGGCGGTACTCGACGCGATAGGGAATCACCTCCAGTTCCTCGCCGCGCTTGTGGATGACGGTGCGGGGGCTGTGGATCGCGTCGCGAACCAGCGGGTGCGCGGCCACGTATCGAGCGATGTCGGCCTCGGCGATGCCTGGCGGGTAGAGTCCGGCGCCGGGAGAATACGCCTCCGTGCCCGTGAACGGACGGTTGCCATCGATGAGGTCGAAGCGGCTGCCGTTGATCATCAGAAGGCGGCGCAGGCGCGTGTCGCGCGCGCCGGTGGTGAGCAGGCGCAGCCCTTCCGGGTCGCTCTGGCGCCAGAAGATGTCTTCCAGATAGCGCGAAGCGTCGACGAGTTTGCCGGCCAGTTGCCGCTCTCGCGGGCTGAGGCCGGAGTCGTCGAAAGGCATCGGGACTTTCTTCCAGCGGGCCAGCAGCGGGTCGAGGTCCGGAGCGGCGGCGGCTAGCAAAAGAACTACGAGCAAGGGGCGCATGGTCACTTTGAGGATAGCGAGCGCAGCAGGGCGCGTACGGCGTCGATCGCGAGGACGGCGGCGTGGCGCGATTCGGGGCCAAGGCCGTCCAGAGCTTCTTCGATCACACCGGGGCCGGCCGCGGCCAGTTCGAACGTGGTCTTGCCGGCCATCCATTCGGTGAGCGCGGAGCCGGCGG
The DNA here is from genome assembly GCA_035602665.1 of Bryobacteraceae bacterium. Lineage (GTDB taxonomy): Bacteria > Acidobacteriota > Terriglobia > Bryobacterales > Bryobacteraceae > DASWZN01. The sequence continues at coordinate 1,937 of DATNLV010000163.1, forward strand.
CGATGGACGCGGTGCAGCCTTTCACCTGGTATCGCACCTCGACCACCGTGCCGTTCTCGAAGCGCGCCGAAAGCCGCATCAGGTCGCCGCAAGCCGGGTTGGACGCGCTGGCGGAGACCGCCGGAGGGGGGAGTTCACCTACGTTGCGCGGGTTCTTGAAGTGGTCGATCAGTCGCTCGCTGAACATGCCAGCTTCAGCTTACCGTGTGGGGTGGACCCCCAGAGTTGCGGGACGTGGACGTCCCGCGCAGGTGTGGACACCTGCCCCACACGGTCAAGAAGCGGGAGGAGCCGCCTGGCCGGCCCACAGGGCTCCGGGCTTGGGCGCCTCCCCATCGACGGCCGGCAGGCGAACCGTGAACCTGCTGCCGCGGCCGGGCGCGGTTTCCACCTCGACCGTGCCCGCATAGGCCCGCACCATCCCTTGAACGGCGGCCAGACCCAGGCCGCGGCCGGGGAACTTGGTGGTGAAGAACGGATCGAATATCCTGGCGCGGGTGGCGGCGTCCATGCCGCAGCCATCGTCCTCCACCTCCAGCCGCACCTGGGCGGGGGACCCTTGCTCGGCCGCCGTCCGCACGATGAGCGTGCCCCGCCGGTCGCCGATGGCCTCGCTCCCATTGATGACCAGGTTCGTGACGAGCTGCTGCATCTGCACCCGGTCGGCCTCCACCGCAGGCAGGCCCGGCGCGAGTTCGAGCTGCAGTTCCACGGCCGGCGGGATCGAGGCGCGGATGCTGTCCGCCGTTCTCTGGACGACTTGCGACAGATCCACAGGGCCCCGGGTGAATCTCCCCTGGCCCGCGTAGGCGAGCAACTGGCGGACTAGCTCCGCAGCCCGCTCGCTGGCCCTGAGGGCGCTCTCGATCAGGTCGCGCCCCGGGGCCCCGGGGCCCATCTCTTCCAGGGCCAGGCTGGCGTTGCCCATGATGCCCACCAGCAGGTTGTTGAAGTCGTGGGCGACCCCGCCGGCCAGGATGCCGAGGCTCTCGAACTTGGCCGCCTCCCGCAGCCGCTCCTCGTTGCGTTTCCGTTCGGTGATATCAGTGAGGAACGCCAGTACCACCGTCTCCTGACC
>DATNLV010000145.1:0-2291 GCA_035602665.1 Bryobacteraceae bacterium
AGCCCTTGCTCGCTGCCCGGAATTTGCGTGAGCCGCGTCGCGAACCTTTCTCAGGTCGATTGGTGTCCGGGATGGTGTTCCTTTGCCGATGCCTCGGCCCCAGGGGGTTCACGGAACGGTTCCACAGGAATGTGCCTGTAACACACTTCCAGGACCATCAGGTATTCTCTACCGCCCGGGGCTTCGAGAGCAACGCGGTCCCCTGCCGCCGACTTGAGCAACGCGCGCCCCAGAGGCGACACCCAACTGATGTGTTTGCGGTTGAGATCGACCTCGTCGGTGCCCACTATGCTCACCACTCGCTCCGTTCCCGCGGCATTGGCATAGCGCACGGTCGCTCCGAAGAATGCCCTCGTCGCCGCCTGACCCGCTCTCGGAGTTTCCGGGTCAACCACTTCCGCAGCCTCGATTCGCTTGGTGAGAAAGCGAATCCGCCCATCGATCTGGCGCAGCCGCCGCTTGCCGTACTGATAGTCGGCGTTTTCACTGCGATCCCCGTTGCTCGCAGCCCACGCCACCACCTCCGTCACGGCCGGCCGTTCCCTGGTGAGCAGGAACCGGTGCTCATCTTTGAGGCGCTCGAGGCCGCTCGGGGTTATGTAGTTCTTGCCTCGCGTCGCGGGCTCGTCACGTGGCGGTTCTCTCGTAAACCCTTTTTGCATATCTTAGTCTTCCAGCGCGAATCCGCGCTCCTGGGAGTTCATCTGCGGCACCAACCGATTGTTTCACGTGTTCCAGGCTCCTTTTGATCTTCTGTCCGCCGGTTCCGGCCGGATCACGCGCATTCTGGACAGAACATGGCCCGCCTTTTCACCTTGCAACCGTCGCCCCCGGAGCACACCGCTCCGCTCAGGCGAGTCCCTGTCGGGCGCCGTTCAGTCTGCGTGGCCTGTTTTCCGGGCCAGCCCGATCTGGTCGAGCCCGGCGATCGTTTCCGGCGGAAGTTCCAGCGTCGAGGCCGCAAGGTTTGCGCGGAGATGATTGGCCGACGATGTCCCGGGAATCAGAAGAATGTTCGGGGCGCGCTGAAGGAGCCACGCCAGCGCGACCTGCATTGGCGACGCCGCGAGCGATGCCGCCGCCGCATCGAGCGCTGCGGACTGCAGTGGGGAAAAGCCTCCCAGCGGGAAATACGGCACGTAGGCGATGCCCCGGGCCGCCAGATCGTCGATGAAGCGGTCGTCGCCACGCTGGGCGAGGTTGAAGAAGTTCTGGATGCAGACAATCTCCGTGATCGCCTGCGCCTCCCCCAGTTGCCGGCGAGAGACCGTGCTCAGGCCGATATGCTGAACCAAACCCTGCTGCTTGAGTTCGGCGAGCGCGGAGAGCGGCTCTGCGAACGGCTCGTCTTCCGGAGCGGTGAAGCCGCCGATCCGCAGATTCACCACCTGGAGCGAATCGAGGCCCAGGTTGCGCAAATTGTCGTGGACCGCGTCGATGATCTCCTGCCGGGAGCGTGCGTGAGGCCAGGACCCGTCGGCGCCCCGCCGTGCGCCCACTTTGGTTACGATCACCAGATCATCCGCATAAGGGTGCAGCGCCTGTCTGATGATTTGATTGGTTACATGGGGACCGTAGTAATCGCTGGTATCGATGTGGTTCACGCCCGACGCCACGGCCTCGCGCAGAACCGCGATCGCACCGGGAATATCGCGCGGCGGACCCCAGACTACCTTGTCGCCATCTCGCCCGGCAAGCTGCATCGCCCCGTACCCCATTCGATTCACCGTCAGCGAAGTGCAGGGAAAAGTAAAGCTGCGGCTGGAATTACTCCGTTCTATCATCCCGTTATCCCCCTCTCTGTTCTTCCAGAGTACCTCGGCGTCACTAGCGGAACCCCGTGTCGGGTTCGAATCCTCTCCTTCGCGCCACCAGAGGATCGCCAGCGCCGCAACTCGGCTGCAGGCCGGGTGCCTTGGAGCGGCGCCGCGGTTTGCCGGCAGGGCCTGCCCCCCCAGAAAAACGCCATCACCCCGGCCCCGTCTCTCGATTTGCCCGCGATTCAATGGCTTGACGATTCTCGCCCCCGCCCGGCAGCCCGTGCGGCCTTACTCTTGTGCTGGTGAGTCCACGTGGCCGCCTTCGTCACTTTTCGCCGTTTTCGACACGGCATCTGCCGGTCCGCCCTGCGCGCGCGCGACAAAAAACTTCACTATGAACTACTATGAACCACTAGTGTCCAAATTAGGTTTTGGGACGAAGGAGCAGGGAGCAGATGAAGAGGGGCGAAGTTTGGTACGGTGATGACGTTCCTTCCCGGGAACAACATCACAACCGAACGGAGGCTCCGC
>DATNLV010000175.1:0-4624 GCA_035602665.1 Bryobacteraceae bacterium
GACCTCACGCCCATCGCGCACCTCAGCGGCAAGGACGGCAACCGCTCGCTCATCGAGGCGCGCCTTCACTCGCTCGCGCACCTCGGCGTGGAGAACGTGCTGGCCCTGACCGGCGACGCGCAGAAGGATGCCTTCCTCGGCCGCTCGAAGCCAGTCCACGATCTCGATTCCGCCCTGATCCTCGCGCTGGTCCACGCCCTCGGCGGCGGTCTCGAATACCACCTCGGCTCACGCGCCGTCCGCACTTCTCCCTTCGACTTCTTCCCCGGCGCGGTTGTCAATCCGTTCAAAGGGAACGAGCCCGATCTCATGATGCAGCTTTGCAAGATGCGTCTGAAGATCGCTCTCGGCGCCCGCTTCCTCGTCACCCAGGTCGGATTCAACCTGCGCAAACTGGTCGAGCTCAAGCAGTATATGGATCGCGAAGGCCTCGCGGAGACGTCCGTACTGGCCAACGTCTACGTCCCCACGCCCACCGTAGCGCGCATGATGCAGAGCGGCGAACTCGCCGGCTGCGTGGTCAGCGCCGATTTCGTGCGCCGCATCGAGGGCGAGAAGAAACCGCAGCGGCTCGAGCGCGCCGCGCTGATGGTGGCGGCGGTGAAGGACCTCGGCTTCGCCGGAGCCCACATCGGCGGCTTCGGTCTGGTGTACCGCGATTTCATGACCATCCTCGATCGCGCGGCCGCCATCGGCAAGGACTGGCGCCGCCGTATGGACGACCTCGTCTTTCCCTGCCCCGGCGAATTCTATCTGTTACCCGCCGGCCCGAACGGCCTCAGCGATGCGAACGGCCCCTACCAGCCGGGCCTCCGCGCGCACCGCCCGCGCTTCGTCGAGCGGCTCTCCAGCGCCGCGCACCGTCACCTGATCGCCCCCGACACGTTTGTGGCCCGCTTCTTCGCCGCTCACCCGACCAGCGTCCTGTCGAAGTTGCTGGGCCTCTCGTCGCTCTACCGCAAGGCGACGCTCGGCTGCCAAAGCTGCGGCGACTGCATTCAAGATCATTTAAGCTATGCTGGCTGCTCGATGCGCTGGTGCTACAAGGAATTGCGGAACGGGCCCTGCGGCGGGTCGCGAATCGACGGAACCTGCGAGGCCCACCCCGAGCTGCCCTGCCTGTGGAATCAGGTATACCAGGCCTCGCTGGCCCTCGGTGAAGATCCCGCCCGCTTCGCCCGCACCCTGGTTCCGCCGCGCGACTGGTCGCTCGATCGCACCAACGCCCTGGTCAACCGCTTTGCCGGAACCGACAACTTATCAAAGAGGACTCATGTTACTCATCGGTGAATTGATCAACGCCACCCGTAAGAAGGTGGGCGCCGCTGTCGAGGCACGCGACGCCCAGTTCATCCGCGACCTGGCCCAGCGGCAGGCGGCGGCAGGCGCCGACGTGCTCGACGTCAACGGCGGCGTTCCGGGCCGCGAGGCGGAGACGCTCGAATGGCTGATCGGCGTGGTTCAGGAAGCCACGGACCTGCCGCTCTCCGTCGATAGTTCCGACTCCGAGGCCCTGCGGCGCGCGCTCCCGCTCTGCAAGCAGCGGCCGATCGTGAATTCCATCACCGACGAGCCGGCCAGAATCGACGGCCTGCTCCCGGTCGTCAAGGAGTATCGCGCCAGCGTGATCGCGCTCTGCATGAGCTCGGCCGGCACGCCTTCGGGTGTGGCCGATCGGCTCGAGACCGCCTCACGTCTGGTCGACCGCCTCACCCGCGAGGGCCTCGATCCCGACGACATCTTCGTCGATCCCTGCGTGATCCCCATCAGCACAGGCTCCGAGCACGGCGCCGCCGTCGCCGACGCCATCGGCTGCATCAAGCAGCGATTCCCAGGCGTGCACTGCAGCGTCGGCCTCAGCAACGTTTCGTTCGGCGTGCCCGCGCGCAAGCTCATGAACCAGACCTTCCTGATGCTGTTGATGGCCCGCGGCCTGGACACGGCCATCCTCGATCCCTGCGACCGCCAGCTCATGGCCAACGTCGCCGCCGCCGAAGCGCTGCTTGGCCGCGACGAATTCTGCGCCCAGTATCTCCGCGCCTTCCGCGCCGGAAAGCTGGAAGTGAACCCGGCGTAGCCGGCACCGAACCGCGACCGTCAGGAAGCGGTCTGCCAACCTACTGGTCGAGCGGCTTCCCTTGCGAAAGGGTCGCGATCATGCCCTCCAGGCCCTTGCGGTTCAGCGGGTCGGGCGCCTGGGGCAGCGCCAGCTTGGCGTGCTCCAGCGCCTTCTGCAAGTCGCCGGTGGCCGAGTAGCCCCGCGCCAGCCCCACGTGCACCGGCCAGGCGTCGCCGTTGCGCTGGGCGTTGAACTGGAACACCTCCATCGCCTCCGCGGTCTTCTTGGCCGCGAGCAGTTGGCGTCCGTATTGGTGGATCTCGGTAGGCGTGGCCGCAGGGAGGTGCAGCGCGGTCTCCATGACGGTCTTGGCATCCGCGTCCCGGCCCATCTTGGTCAAGACCAGGGCCTTGGTGCTGAACGTATTGAAATCCTTGCGGCCCACGAAGGGCAGGCTGATCGCCGCGTCCGCCCACTTGAGGGCCTCGTCCAAATGGACATTTGCCGTCACGCAGAACTGAACGGCCGCGTCGTAGCCTTCCGGCAGAAAGCCCGGTACTGTGGTCAATTCGTGCTGTAGTTTCGAGAAGTAGATTTCCTTCGCGTCGGCGACTCCGATGGTCCACGGCACAGCCAGCTCTTCCCATTGCAGCTCCGCCGTGGCTTCTTCGGGCTTGCGTTCGGTGAACTCGTAGGTCAACCACTCGCGGTAATCGTGCTTGTGCGGCTTCACCGTGACCCGCAGCGCGTCCTGGCTATCGTCGTAGAAGAAGCTGCCCCAGGCCGAAGAGTTCTTCGAGAAGATGATGGTCCACTCGTCCGCGCCGGGAATCATGTGCAACCCATAGCGCCCGGCGGGCAGGGTCTTTCCCTCGATACTGACATCGTTAGAAACCGCGAAGACCGTATTCTCGTTGGCCCCGGCGCGCCACGGATCGGGTTTGCCGTTGCCGAAGCCGAGATCCGTCATGCCATAGGGCACCAGCTTGCCCCAGATCTGTCCCCGCCTGTCCGTCCCGGTAGGACCGTGGACCGCGGGGCTCGAGTATTCGATAGTCACTTGGACCGGACCGACATACTGCGTGACCGCCGCTTTTTGGTTATTGCCGCTGGGCGGGAGCGTCAGGCCCGGAAATTGGGCGAAGACCGCTCCGGCCAGAAGAAACAGGAGTGACGTCCGACATAGCATCCGCATGGTTTAATTATGCCGAAATTGAGTCGTTCCGGGGGCGGGATGCCATCATCCAGGCAGCTCCGGCTTTTCGTTCTCCTTTTGGTCCGGAATCGTATACTCGATCTTGGGTTGGCTCATCGAGCCCATCAACTCCTCGATTTCTTCCGGGCGCATCGGCACCCCGCCAAACGCGCCAACAAGAAGAGTCAGGCACAGCAGCAGTTCACGGAACTTGGACCTCATGGGCATAATCCTCCAGGGTTCGGATCGACTTGGGGACTATGCGATGGGAGGCGCTCGCGAGGCGAGAACCGGAAGGAACCGAAGAGGCCCGCGGGACGAATCCGCTATGTCGCGGCGTGTCGAGCAAACGACGACAGCCGCAACGAACAACCAAAGCGGAGCGAGGACGGCGGCGAAGAGGCCGGGCGCGCCGGGCGTCAGCGCGGCAGCCATCACCAACGCCAGACAGAGTAACGCAACAAGCCTGCGCGCCTGGATCATCTGACTCCGATTATACGCGTTCCTCAAAGATCGCTCTGATATCCTTGGCCTATGGCCTCTCGGGGCGCCCATATCGCTTCCGCTCCGGCGCCAAGTCCGATCGCACCGGCCCTTCGCCGATATCCTCCTGAACTGGTTTGTGCGGCTCTGTTTGCGCTGGCGTGGGCGATCGTTCGCGCAGCCACGCAGTCCATCACCATCGATGAAGCGGACTCGTATCTGTTGTGGGTCGCTCGGCTGGGGCAACTCTGGGCGCAGGCTTCGAATAACCACATTCTGAATTCCCTCTTAGTACGCCTGTCCACTTCCTTGTTCGGCTTGTCGCAGATCACCGTGAGGCTGCCGGCGCTGCTCGGCGCGGCTCTGTACATCGCGGCGGCCTTGTATCTGAGCCCGCTCATTACATCGAAGCGCGCCCTGCGATGGGCCCTGTTTGTCTGCCTGGTCTACAACCCATTCGTCTTCGATTTCTTCGTCGCCGCCCGCGGATATTCCATGGCGGCGGCGTTCCTTGTTTGGGCGCTCGCAATCCCCGCCGCGGTTCTGGCGGGGAAACTCGATGGCGCGGAGCGATCGCTGTTTCGCGCCTCGATCGTGTCCTCTCTCTGCGCCGCCCTCTCGTTCGCCGCGAATTTCGCGTTCGCCTTCGCGGACGGCGCTGTCCTGTTGGCAGTCTTCCTTTGGATCGCATACCGGCTCGCCTTGGTCCGGAGGCCGGCGCTTGGCGCACGCCTCCTCCTGGCATTGATCGTTCCCGGACTCGCCGCCGCGGCGCTGCTTTGCGGCCCGGTCCTCTACGGGTACCCGAAAACACAGCTGTTCTTCGGCGCGAAGTCGCTGCATGAGACTCTGACCAGCCTCGTCGGCCCGTCCCTGTACGAGTTGAA
>DATNLV010000182.1:0-7351 GCA_035602665.1 Bryobacteraceae bacterium
CCACCCAGCAGTTCTTCCCGTGTGAGCCCCAGGCGCTGAATGGCCGCCTGGATCCTGGGCCATTCTTCGGCCAGAAACTTCCGGCGCTCCAGCTTCAGCAACCGGTCGCGCGCGCCGTTTTTGACGAACATGCCAAGCCCCCGCTTCGTCTCCACCAGTTGCTCGTCGACCAGCTCCTGGTATCCTTTCAGGACCGTAAGTGGATTCACGCGAAGATCGGTGGCCACGTTGCGCACGGATGGCAGCACGTCGCCCTCTTTGAGGACCTCGTCGAGGATCATCGCGACGACACGGTCCCGCAGTTGGCGGTAAATCGGCTGATTGTCGATCCATTCATCCATCCTGTTTTCCAGATCGCCGCTACCAGTGAGACTGCGCGACTGCTTCCGTCCGGCACCGCATCATCTCGCCTACTGTTATAGTTAACTACAACAGCACACCAGATGCAAGCTTTTTCTTGCGGGGCACTTGACATCGCTACCGCCGCAACCCCATATTGCGAAGAATGGCTCAATCTCTCGGCGTTCCTAAAGATGGCGCCCTCGACCTGGTGTCGCTCGGCGCGCTGGTTCACCGCCTCGACCCGGGCATCGTCCCGTTTCGCAAGGCCACGCAGTGCACGATCCACGTCAGCGGCGGCGAGTTCAATGTCGCGGCCAATCTGTCGGATTGCTTCGGCCTGCGCACCGGCATCGCCACCGCGATGGTCGATTACCCCATCGGCGACCTGATCGCCGAGCGCGTCAAGGCGATGGGAGTCAAGCCCTTCTACAAGCGCTTCCAGCACGACGGCGTGCGCGGGCCGAACATGGCCGCCGTCTACAGCGACCGCGGATACGGCGTGCGCCCGGCGGTGGTGTTCTACAACCGGTCGAACGAGGCCGCGGGCCGGCTCAAGCCCGGCGACTTCGACTGGAACGCCATCTTCCAGGGCGGCGTGCGCTGGTTCCACAGCGGCGGAATTTTCGCGGCGCTCTCGGAAACCACCGCCGACGTGGTGATCGAAGGCATGCAGGCCGCCAAGGCCGCCGGCGCCTTCGTCTCGCTCGACCTCAACTTCCGCGAGAAGCTCTGGCGCGTCTCGGGCGGCGCGGACCGCGCTCAGGAAGTGCTCGGCCGCATCGTCCAGAACGTTGACGTTCTGGTCGGCAACGAGGAGGACCTGCAGAAGGGCCTCGGAATCCCCGGCCCCGCGGTGGCCGCGCAATCCAAGCTCGATCCCAGCGCGTTCTTCGCGATGATATCCAAGGTTGTCGAGCGCTACCCCAGCATCAAAGCGGTCGCCACCACGCTGCGCGAAGTCCACTCCTCCAGCCGGCACAGTTGGGGCGCCGTCGCCTGGGTCGCCGGCGAAACCTGCGTCTCTCCGATCTGCGAGCTCGATGTCTACGACCGCGTCGGCGGCGGAGACGGCTTCGCCTCCGGTTTCTTCTACGGCCTGCTGACGGGCGAGCCCGCGCAGGAATGCGTCAAGCTCGGCTGGGCCCACGGAGCATTGCTGACGACCTACCCCGGCGACACCAGCATGGCGAACGTAGACCAGGTCCGAGCCTTCGCCAAGGGCGGCTCCGCCCGCATTCAGCGATAATTACCAGCGCCCGAAGTGAGCGCCGCCATCGACGTACAGGATCTGACCGGTGACCGTTTCGGCGCTGGTCAGGTACAGTACCGCATCCGTGATGTCCGCGATCGTCGCAGGCCGGCCCATGGGCGACAGGCTTTCCATCACCGCCTTCGGAGTCTCCTGGTGCAGCGGCGTATAGACCGCGCCGGGTGCGACGGCGTTCACGCGGATGCCGTCCTTCGCGTACTCCATGGCAAGGTGCTGGGTCACCGTTTCGAGACCGCCCTTCGTGATCATCGGCACCGAGGCCGTGACGCCTCGCATCGGGTTGCGGGCAAGCGCCGCCGTGATCGTGACGATGCTCCCGCCGCTCTTCTGCGCGAGCATCTGCCTGATGACGAGCTGCGTAACATACAGGAAGCCGCCGAGGTTCGTTGCGACCAGCGACTCGAAGTCTTCGGCCGTGTACTCCGTGAACGGCTTGGTGAAGTAGATGCCGGCGTTATTGAGCAGAACGTCGATCGACTGGAATCGCGACAACGCCGTCTCGACGATCCTCGCGGCCGTTGCCGGCTCGCCGATGTCGCCATCCACCAGAGCGACGTGTTCGGAAGCCGCGACCTCGCTGGATTGGCTCATCTTCCGCGAACTGGCCACGACATTGAACCCGCGTTCGACAAACCCGGTCGCGATTCCCGCGCCGATTCCTTGCGAGGCCCCTGTCACGATGGCTGTCTTCGGGTGGCTCATGACACCTGCCATTAAGCCAGAAGCCTGAATGCGAATCTATTGGACGAAGGTATCGGCGCGAGCCATGGCTGAAAGCTGAAAGCTGACATGACAGCTGACAGCTGCGAAGCGCCAGCGAAGCTCAGTCGAGCTTCGCCGGCGCGAGCTTAGGCGACAGCACCTGCACGACGCCCAGCGCCACCAGATACGCCAGACCCGCCACGATAAACAGCGGCACGTAGCTGTGGGTCCATTGCACCACTTGCCCCACCGCGAGTTGGAACAGCACTCCGGCCGCCGCCCCGACCATGCCGCCGAATCCTGTCACGCTGCCGACCGCCGCTTTCGGAAACATATCCGACGCCAGCGTGAACACATTCGCCGACCATCCCTGGTGCGCCGCCATGGCCAGCCCGATCAGCCCCACCACCACCCAGAGATTGTGCGCGTAAGGAGCAAACATCACCGGCAGGACCAGCAACGCGCACAGCAGCATCGAGCCCTTGCGCGCCGTGTTCAAGCTCCTGCCACCCGTCATCGCGAGCCCGGGAAGCCAGCCGCCCGCCACGCTTCCGATGGTCGAGATGGCGTAGCACACCACCACCGGCAGCCGATTGGTGTGGATGTCCAGATGAAAGGTCGATTGCAGGTAGCCAGGCAGCCAGAACAGGTAGAACCACCAGACGGGGTCCGTAAGCGCCTTGGCGAGAGCGAAAGCCCAGGTTTCCCTGCGCGGAATGATGCGCATCCACGGCACGCTGGTCGTCGAGTTGTCCTCGCGGTCGCTCTGAATGTGCGCCAGTTCGGACCCGGAGAGCCGCGCATGCTGCTCCGGCTTGCGATAGAGCCATAGCCAGAAAATCAGCCAGATGAAGCCCGACGCGCCGGTCACGACGAATGTTCCACGCCATCCCACCCGTTCCTTCAGGAAGACCACGACGATCGGAACGATGATGGCGCCCATGTTGGCTCCCGAGTTGAAGAGGCCCGTCGCCAGAGCGCGTTCTTTTCTGGGAAACCATTCGGCCACGGTCTTGATACAGGCCGGGAAGTTCGCGGCCTCGCCCAGCCCCAGAAAAAACATCGCTAGAGCGAACGTGAACACGGAGGTGGCCGCCCCCGGAGACATGGCGGCGAAGCTCCAGGTCACGATGGCCAGCGCGAAGCCAAGGCGCGTGCCCAGCCGGTCGGTCAGCCTTCCGGCGCACACCAGCCCGATGGCGTACGCTGCCGAAAAAGCCGACGTCATGTAGGAATACTGCGAGTCGTTCCAATGGAAGATGCCCTTCAGCTCCGGGTTCAAATAGGCCAGCACGCCGCGGTCCACGTACGCGATCACGGTGGCAAAGAACAGCAGCGCGCACATGGTCCAGCGGAAGTGGGAGGTGAGGAGGGCGGACTTCAGCCCGAGCGGGGCTTGATCCCCGCGGCCTTCGGCTTTCTGCGATTTGTCGTTCACACGTTTCCTATGCGGGACTGAAGTCCCGCGCGGGCTGAAGCCCGCCCCCCAATCTGGCCCAGCGGCACGTCGAAGTCAACCCTGAAACGCTGAACCGATGCTTGAGCGAAATCGAACGATCGCTCATGCCGGGCTCGGCGTTTCCGGCCCGCCTAGCGATGCCTGCATCAGCTTCGCAATGGACTCGGTGAGTGGCCGCGGGTAATTCGTTTGAGCCATGGCCAGCGCCTGCCTGCGAACCAGCCGTCCGCCCGCCACGCGGAAGGTCTGGAACGCCTTCGGCCCGCGCAGGGCGAACTGCGGAAGGATCGAATAGCCGAATCCGGCTTCCACCAGCCGCTTGATGGCCTCCGTGTCGTCGGCCTCCATGATCACCCTCAGGCTCACCCCCGCCTCCTTGAAGAAGCGGTCGATGATAGTTCGCATGTTGCTCCGCGACGGGTAGAGAAGGAAGGGCACGTGCGCCAGGGCCGCCGGCTGGAGCGTGACCGTGGCGTTGGCGCCGGTCCGCACCGGCCGAGGGCGCAGCCCCAGCAGCTCCTCGTCGAACAGCGGCAGGATTCTCAGCCCTTCTTCCGGGTACGGCAGCGAGATCAGCCCCAGGTCGAACCTCCGGTCGAGCAGGCCGGCCACGATGTCCTCCGTGGGCCCAACGGTCACCGAAATTTCCGTCTGTGGGAAGCGCCTGCGTACCACGCGCAGCGGCCGCCCCAGGCGGTGGATCAGTGTGGTGGCGCCGGTGGCGAAACGAAAAGGCCGCGTGTCCTTGCTGGGATCGGTCTCGAAGGCGTGGTGGATTTCCCGGAACTGCTCGATCACGCGCCGGGCGTGTTCGGCCAGCCGGAACGCGTTCGGCGTGGGCACGATCCGCTTTCCGGAGTGCACGAAGAGCTCCGTTCGCAACTCATCGGAGAGGCTGTGGATCTGAACGCTGATCGCGCCCGGCGACAGGTGGACCGCTTCCGCCGCCCTGGTGACGCTCGACGATTCCATCACGGCCAGGAAGAGTTCCAACTGGCGTATGTCCATGCATGCCTCCCGGCGCCGGACCGCGCAGCGGCGCAAAAAGCCCGGTGCCGATCATTCAATGTTACTAAACGTTGGCTTTCGACAATCGGGTTTGACAGTTCACGCGGTGGCCCCTATAGTTGCCCAATGGATGCAGCCCTTCGAGCGGCCGCATCCTGCGTGTGATCATGAAAGAAAGCGTCTCCCCATGAGCGCAGGTCTTCAGCCTTCGTCGCCCGGCGAGTCGTCGTTGCGACTGGAGAAGCTCTCGCTCGGGGTGGGGGACCGATTCGGCCATCAAGCCGCCGCTCAGCTTCGAGCCTGCATGCTGGCTTCGAAGGCCGGCGTGGCCGTCATCCCGGTCTGGAACAAGTCGAACCGCGAGCACGGCATCGTCGGATCGGAGCCTTCGGCGGTGCGGGCCGCGGCCGACCGGGCCGTGCGCGAACTGGGCTGGCGGCAGCCCTACCACGTCGACGCCGATCACATCACGCTACGGACCGTCGATCGCTTCATCCCCGCTTGCGATTTCTATACCCTCGACGTCGCCGACGCCATCGGAAAGCCGGCCGCCGCCGCGCAGGTGGAGGCGTTTCTCGCCCGGCACCGGGAGCTGGCCGGCCGCGTTCACGTCCAGGGCATCGACCAGGGACTGGAGATTTCGCCCCACGCCCTCCGGGACATCGCGCAACGGTTCCTCTATCCCGTGCAGGAGGCCGGCCGCATCTATCGCTACGTTGCGGAGCACAGGAACGGCGCAGGATTCATCCCCGAAATCTCCATGGACGAGACCGACGCGCCCCAAACCCCCGCCGAGCTGCTGGTGATCCTGGCGGCGATCGCCGACGAACACATTCCCATCCAGACCATCGCGCCGAAATTCACGGGCCGCTTCAACAAGGGAGTGGATTACGTGGGCGACGTGGCCGAGTTCGAGGCCTGCTTCCGCGGCGATCTGGCCGTCGTAGCCTACGCGATCCGGCACTATGCCCTGCCCGCGAACCTGAAGCTCAGCGTCCACTCGGGAAGCGACAAGTTCTCCATCTACGGACCGATGCGCGGGGCCATTCGCGACTTCGGCGCCGGCATCCACCTGAAGACGGCGGGCACCACGTGGCTGGAGGAGTTGATCGGACTGGCGGAAGCCGGCGGAGACGGCCTCGCGCTCGCCCAGGAGATCTACGCTGAAGCCTGGTCCCACCGTGACGCGCTGTGCGCGCCCTATGCGTCCGTGATCGATATCGACGCCGCCCGGCTCCCCGCGCCCGCCGAGGTCAGCGCCTGGACGCCCCAGCAGTACGTGGCCGCGCTGCGGCACGACCAGTCCAACCCCGCCTACAATCGCGACCTGCGCCAGTTGCTCCACGTGGGCTACAAGATCGCCGCGAACATGGGGCGCCGCTACCTGGACGCGCTCGACCGGTATGAGGAGTCCATCTCCCGCAACGTCACCCTGAACCTCTGGGAACGCCACATCGCGCCGCTGTTTCTGGGTGACTGACTCAGAGATAGTCCTGCCGCGCCGGCGTGAACACGTCGATCACCACCGACGGCTCGATGGCCGACGCCTGGTGCTCCACTCCGCCCCGCACCACGAAGCTGTCTCCCTGGCCGACCTCGAACGTCTTGCCGCCGGCCGTGATCCGCAAACGGCCTGAGACCACGTAGACCACCTGCTCGTGGGGATGGCTGTGCGCCGCGCCCACCCAGTCGCCTTCCATGCGGTGCTCCACCACGAATAGCTTTTCGTTGTGTGCGCCCACGCGGCGCGTCAGGCCAGGTTCGGGACAGCTCGCGCGCACGCCGGCGCCCACCACCCAAGCGACATCGGGGTACTCAGTCTTCGCGTCCATGATTCTCCAATCAATGTGGGGCAGGATGGCATCCTGCGCGCCGGTTGCCAACCGGCGTCCGGCCGACCTCTTACGCAGAGGCGTAAAGGCGGGTTGCCAACCCGCCGCAGGTTGGACAACCTGCCCCACAACTTACCTCGCCAACCAGCCGCCGTCCACCACCAGCACGTGCCCGTTCACATAATCGCCGGCCGCGGACGCCAGGAACACCGCCGCCCCGGCCACATCGCGCGGAGTGCCCCAGCGGCCCGCGGGAATGCGCTCCAGGATCTGGCGGCTGCGACCCGGATCGGCGCGCAGCGCGGCCGTGTTGTCGGTAGCCATGTAACCCGGCGCGATCGCGTTCACCTGGATGCCCTGGGCCGCCCATTCGTTCGCCAGCGCCTTGGTGAGTTGCGCCACCGCTCCTTTGGCGGCCGCATAGGATGGCACGAAAACGCCTCCCTGAAACGAGAGCAGCGAGGCCACGTTGATGATCTTGCCGCTTCCCTGCGCCAGCATGTACCGCCCCGCCAACTGGCACAGCCGGAAGACCGCGTTCAGGTTGACCTCGATCACGTCGCTCCAGTCCTTCGCCGTGAAGTCGGCCGCCGGAGCGCGCCGGATGATCCCGGCGTTGTTGATGAGAATATCGAGCGAGCCGAATTCCCGCACCGTGCGTTCCACCAGGTCCTCGCACACTCCCGCCTCGGAGATATCGCCCTCCGCTCGTGCTGCCCTGGCTCCGGCGGCGCACAC
>DATNLV010000184.1:0-4966 GCA_035602665.1 Bryobacteraceae bacterium
CGAGGACGCCGCCATCCTGGGCGTTTCCGCCGCGCTGCCCGAACTGCGCGACGTCGCGGTGACCGAAGGCCGCTTCTTCAACGAGCAGGAGGATCGCACCAAGCAGCACGTCTGCGTGATCGGGCAGGACATACGCAACACTCTGTTCCCCGGTTCGGCGGCCATCGGAAGCACCCTCAAGCTCAGCGGGATCGACTTCCAGGTGATCGGGATCCAGGAGAAGCTGGGCTCCTCGTTCGGCCGCAGCCTGGATAACTCCGTCTACATTCCGGTCACGGCGTATAACCGCCTGTACGGCCCCGGCCTGTCCATCTCGATCTTCGGCCGCGCCCGCCCGGAGTCGGGCATGGAAATGGACGAAGCGCTCGATCTGACGCGCGTGGCTCTGCGCACCCGCTTTCACATCCGCCCCGGCCAGCCCGATCACTTCGATACGCTCACGCCCGATGCCGTCCGTTCCTTCATCGATCAGATCCTGGGCATGATCTCCGCGGTCATCGTGCCCGTGACCGGCATCTCGCTGGTTGTCGGCGGGATCGTGATCATGAACATCATGCTGGTGAGCGTCACCGAGCGCACGCACGAGATCGGAATCCGCAAGTCGCTCGGCGCGCGGCCATCCGACATCCGCCTGCAGTTCCTGCTCGAGGCCGTGTTTCTGGCGGCCGCCGGCGGAGCGGTGGGTGTGTTGTGCGGCGCCGCGCTCACCAAACTGCTGTCCGTGCTGTTCGACATCACGCTGCGTGTGACCTTCCTCTACGTGGCGCTGTCGGTGTTCGTGTCGAGCGTGGTGGGCATCGTCTCCGGCTGGTACCCGGCGCACCGCGCGGCGCGCCTCGATCCGGTCGAAGCGCTGAGGTCGGAATAGCCATGCGCGTCACCTGGGGAGAGAACGTGGGGATGGCCCTGGCGGCGGTCTGGCTGCACCGCTTTCGCTCGCTGCTCACCATTCTCGGAATCGTGATCGGAATCACTACCGTGGTCACCGTCAGCTCGCTGCTCACCGGGCTGCGCAAAGGCGTGGTGCAGTTTTTCGAGGAGTTCGGGCCCGACAACATCTTTCTGTACAAGACCAGCGGCGACCCGAACGCCCTGTTTGTCCCTCCCAAAGAGGCCAAGCGGAGGGCCATCCGGCCCGAGTACGCCGAGATGATCAAGCGCATTTGCCCGGCGGTCCTGGACGTCGGCACCTCGCTGATGATTCCGAATGTGATCAACGGCAAGCCGCTGACGGCCAAGGTGCCCGGCATCGATAGCGACCAGATCGGAGTGGCCGGCGCCACCGCCAACCAGTTCTCCATCGCGCCGCGGAACCTCAGTGCGGGCCGGGTCTTCACGCCCGAAGAGGACCGGCGCGCGGCCCACGTGGTGATGCTCGGGCAGAAGATCGCCGAGGTGCTGTTCCCGGATGGCCACGCCGTGGGGAAGACCCTCACCATGGATGGCGCGGAGTACGTCGTGCTGGGCGTGTACGAGAAGGCCAAGGGCGGATTCTTCGGCGAGAACGGGATGGACAGCCAAATCGTCATGCCGTTCCGGACGGCCCAGCTCCGCTATCCCGGCATCGACCATTACATGATCACGGCCCGGGCCAGGCCCGGCCTGCGGGACCAGGCCTACGACGAGGTGCAGGGAATCCTGCGCAAGGTCCGGCACACCCCCGTGAAAGACCCCGACGATTTCTCGCTGACGACAGCCGACCAGATCGTCAAGCAGTTCGACCAGATCACGGGCCTGATCGTGATGGTGTCGATCGCCATCTCGGCCCTGGGGCTGCTGGTGGGGGGCATCGGCGTGATGAACATCATGCTGGTGAGCGTTACCGAGCGCACCCGGGAAATCGGCGTGCGCAAAGCCCTCGGCGCGCGCCGCTCCGACATCGTGACGCAATTCCTGGCCGAGGCGACCGCGCTAACCGGAGTGGGCGGCATCGTGGGGATCGTGTTCGCCATTCTGGTGACGTTGCTAATCGGCGTATTGGTGCCATCCCTGCCTTCAGCGGTTCCCATCTGGGCGGTGGTCGCCGGCTTCAGCGTAGCGGTGGTGGTGGGCCTCTTCTTCGGAGTCTGGCCAGCGGTGAAGGCCGCGCGTCTCGATCCAGTGGACGCCCTGCGCTACGAATAAAAAGCCTTGGCCACGAATGAACACGAATGGACACGAATAAGAAACCAAGAAAGCGGTTCGTTTTATTCGTGTGCATTCGTGTTCATTCGTGGCCTATCTTGTTTTGGCTTAGGCGGCCATACTAGCTCCGCTTGGTGTGGAGATCTTGCAGCTTTTGCAACTGAACGGGATTGAGCAGGCCGCGAAATTGTTCGGCGGCGTTGGCGCGAATGGCGACCAGTTGGCCGTGGAGTTTGCCCTCGTTGGCCGCCAGGTCGCCGACCCGGTTGGCCCGCCTGGATCGCCGCACGCATGTCCGCGCGGACCTGTTTGAGCTGCTGGCGAAGCGGCTGCGCGGAATCGCGCGCGCTTGAAAAAACAGCTTTCGCCTGGGTTTGCTGTTGGTCCGTCCGCCCCAGGTGGCCGATCATCATTTTCCGCCGCATCTCACGGCGGGCCTCCATCCGATGGGGATGGCCAGCGGCGGCGCCCTGCGGCGCCTGAGCGAATGCCATTCCGGCGGCCAATCCGGCCACCCCTATGGCTGTCAGTACGGTTTTCATGGGCTTCATGTTTTCCCTCCTACTCTGTAAGACTCCCGGCACGGCCTGCCCGCCGTAAGGTCTCGTAAGCCGCGCTTAAAGTTTTCTGGGCCGATGTCGGCAACCTCCGGGCGCCTGCCGGAATCATATCTGTAGGGGCGGTAACCACTCGGAGGGGGCAAAACTATGCGATCGGCAGTCCATCTCAGCCTGGCGGCGTTGCTGGCGCTGCCAGCCATCGGTTGCGCACAGGAGCGGCGGAGCGCGCAAAACCAGGAGCGCGCGCCAAACTTGATTCCGGCTCAGCAGGCGGAGCCCGAAAACGCGGAGCCATCGCGCCGGCTCGAATCGGTAACCTGGAACTCCATAAAGCACGAGCTGACCTGGGTGATCTCGAACGGCGAGAAAACCGACGGAAGCCTGTACCGTGCGGGCGCCTCGGAGAACTACCAGATCAGCCTGGACGAGGCCACCATGTCCTTCGCCGGCGAGACGCGGCGATTCAGCACGGAAGAGGCCTCGAACGTGCATGTCCTGATGGACCTGATCGGCAAGTATGCCGTTGATTCTACGGTCTGGTGGGAGGACGGGCAGGGCGAGCCCACGAACGGCCACCAACCGCAGCAACAGCGCTCCCCCGCCAAGCCGGCGCCGCCCGCGGACGACGACGAAAGCGTGGCAGTCCTGCGCGTCGCGTCCCGGACGACGTCCCCGGTCAACCTGTCGGCGCTGCGAAGCGAAATCCGGAGCCTGGAACAGAAACTGGCCGATTTGAAGCGCCTCGAACGGAGCGCAGCCTCGACGGATCTGACCAAGGACTGAGTTCCGTCACAGAACCGCGACCGTCAGGAGCCGCGATTCGGTGCAGGCCCAATGCTACGTCTTCAGCTCTTCGGGGAAGACGGCGTAGCCATCGGGCGGCGGGAAGAGCTCGTGAAGATGCTCGAGGCGGCGGCGCAGGTGGCGGCTGGGGAGCTGGCGCGGGCCGGTCTCGACGTCGATGTCGCAGCAGATGCCGTGTAGGTAGAGCGTGAGCGAATCGATGAGGGACTGGCGTGCGTAGCTGCGGAACAGCTTCGTATCGCGCCTCACGTCCGATTGCCGCTCGAACAGCGACTGTTTCAGTTTCCAGCCATCCTCATCGAGCTCGCCGTGAACGCGGGCGCGCAGTTCCTCGCGGAGCAGCTCGTTGAAGCCTGCGAACTTCTCGGCGGCGAGCCGGTCGGCGGCCACCGCGGCCAAGGCGCGGTAGAAAAGGTAGTGATATTCGGCCACCTGCTGGTCCTTGATGGCGAAGATCAGGACCGCGTCGCCGCTCAGGGTGAAGCGGGTGGACCAGAGGCGCGCTTTCTCGCTGGGCGCTTCATAGGCGACCTTCTCGCGGCCGGCGGCGCCCTTCTCCAGGTAAGGCACGAACAGGAGCGAGATGGCGGGCAGGTCGGCCCGCAGCGCCGGCGGCACGGCGGCGACGGGCTCGTGGAGGTACTCGCGGGCATCGTCGTCGACCAGGGGAATCGTCGAGAAGTACGAGAGCCGGGCGCTGAGCGGAATCATTTCCGCGCGCAAACGTTTGGCGAAATCCTGGACGTCGGTCCTGGCAAGGTCATGTGAGGTGGGCATCGATCCAGTCTTCATTCTACGTCAGCGCCTGCTCCGCGCCTTTGGTTTCGCGGCGCCACCGAGCGTTTGGATCTCGGCCGGGGTCAGCGGGCGGTGTTTTCCGATGGCGAGCGCGCCGATGCGGATGGGGCCGATGGCGACGCGCACCAGCTTCAGGACGCGGCTGCCGACGCCTTCGATCATGCGGCGGACCTGGCGGTTGCGGCCCTCGGTGATAGTGATTTCGAGGAAGGTGTGGCTGCCGGCGTCGCGCTGGCGCGTGACCACGGCAGGCTGCGTGGGGCCGTCCTTCAAGTCCAGGCCCTGGCGCAGGCGGTCGAGATCCTCGTCCGACAGGCGGCTGGCGGTCTTCACCAGGTAGGTTTTGGGGACCTTGAAATCGGGATTGGTGACGCACTCTGCGAAGGCGGTGTCGTTGGTCAGCAGCAGCAGGCCGCTGGTATCGAGGTCGAGCCGGCCGACCGGGGAGACCCACTGCTCGACGCCGTCGAGGAGATCGTAGATGGTCGGCCGGCCTTCGGGATCCTTGTACGTGGTGAGGTAGCCCTTGGGCTTGTAGAGGAGGAGGTAGACCTTGGCGGCGTCGCGGACGGGCTTGCCGTCGAAGGTGACGCGGTCGCGTCCGAGGTCCACCCAGTGATCGGGGGTTTGGATCAGCTTGCCGTTGACGCGCACGCGGCCGGTGCCGATCCACTGGCGGG
>DATNLV010000185.1:0-3612 GCA_035602665.1 Bryobacteraceae bacterium
CTCGGGCGACATGTAGCGCGGCGTTCCGGTGACCGCGCCATCGACGGTGCACGTCGCGGCGAGGGCCTCTTCGCCGGCAGCCGCCATGCGGACCTCGCGCACGCTGGTGGCGATGCCGAAATCCAGAACCTTGACGGCTCCGCGGCGATCGATCTGGATGTTGGAGGGCTTGATATCGCGGTGGACGACGCCATGGCCGTGCGCCTCCGAGAGCGCGGCGGCGGCCTGTATGGCGATTTCGAGGGCGCGCGTGTGCGGCAAGGGGCCGCGGGCGAGGATGGCGCCTAGGCTCTCTCCCTCGACGTACTCCATGACGACGTAGGGACGGTCTTCGACCATGCCGCAGTCGTACACCGCGGCGATGGCGGGGTGGTTCAGCGAGGAGGCGGTGCGGGCCTCGCTGAGCAGGCGCTGGCTATGGCCCTCGGCGTTGGGAAACTTGATGGCGACGCGGCGGCCGAGCAGGGTATCCTCGGCCAGATACACCACTCCCATGCCGCCCTGGCCGAGCGGTTCGAGCACGCGGTAGTGGGAGAAAGATTTCCCCAGCACGGCCCCTCGGATGAACGTATGGCTTTGTATGCATTGTAGCGCGATTGGGCGAAGACCAAGCACGGAACCGCGACCGTGTGGGGCAGGATGGCATCCTGCGCGCCGGTTGCTAACCGGCGCCCGGCCGGCCCGTTACGCAGAGACGTACAGGCGGGTTGCCAACCCGCCGCAGGTTGCCAACCTGCCCCACATCAGGCAATCCTGCGTGCCTACGGCGCGAAATAGCCGTCGATGTCCAGGATCACGTCGGTGGTGTCGGTCACGTAGACGCTGATGGCGCCGGAAGCCCCGGCCGGGACGATGGCGGCGTTGGCGACAATCGAGCCGTCAAACGAGTTCAGTGTGGAAACCAACGGCCGGCCCTGGCCGGCGGGCCAGGCCGTGAGGAACGAGAGGGGCCCGACCGGGACCACCGTGACGTTGAGCGAATAGGCCTGGGCCGTCGAGGGAATCGAGCAGCCGCTGGCCGGAATCGTGAAAGAGCGCGTGCTGTTCGCCGTCAGGCTTGGCCCGCCGAAGGAGCCTTGGGCCGTGCGGGTGTCGGCGACGCGGCAGGGCGTGACCGGATAGAAAGCGAGGGACCCGGGACTTCCGGGCACGCCGAAATAGCCGTTGCTATCGAGGATCACCTGGGTCGCGGCCGCGACATACACCGAGATGTCTCCGCCGGCGCCGGAGGGAACGATAGCCGCGTTGGCCACCACTTTTCCGGTAAAGGAGTTCAGCGTGGAGACGTTCGGTTGCGACTGTCCGGTGGGCCAGGTGGTGAGATACGGCAGCGACCCGCTGGGAACCACGGTCACGTTCATCGAGTACGCGGTAGCGGAAGACGGGAGACCGCAGGCGCCGGAGAGCACCGGGAAGTCGCGGGTCTGGGCGGCCGTCATGGAAGGCCCACCCAGGGGGCCGTTCGTACCGCGGGTGTCCGCGACCCGGCACGGTGTGGCGGCATAGAACGCCGCTCCGCCGATCACATCCGAGAAATAGCCGTCGATGTCGAGGATGACGTCGGTGGTGTCGGTCACGCCGACGGTCACCGCCCCGTTGGCGCCGGCCGGCACGATGGCCGCATTGGCCACCACGATGCCCGCGAATGAATTCAAGGTGGAGACCGGCGGCTGGCCCTGGCCCGTGGGCCACAGGGCCAGGAACGAAAGCGGGCCGTGCGGAACCACCGTGACGTTCAAGGAGTACGCCTTGGCGGTGGAGGGAATGCCGCAGGAGCTCTGCGGAATGACGAAGGACCGGCTGGTGCCGCCGGTGATCGAGGGACCTCCAAACGGCGACGCCGGGAAACGGGTGTCAGCCACGCGGCAGGGGGTCACCGGCACGAACAGAAGGGCGCCGGAGCTGTCTCCCACCTGCGTGGTAAACGACCAGACGGCGGAACTGGCGGAGCCCCCAGGGTTCACCGCCGTTACGCTCCAGTAATAGGTGACGCCCGGGCTCAACGCGCCGGTGGCGTAGGCCGTCACCTCCGTTTGCACCACCAGCGGCGGCGGAGAGACAGTGCCGAAGAAGACGTTGTAGGCCGCGGCCCCGCTCGAAGCCTGCCAGGTCAGGGTGGGCGCCAAAGCAACGCTCGTGGCGCCGCTGGCGGGCGAGGTCAAAACCGGCGCGGAGGGCGCAACCACAGGCGCGGTGGTGAACGACCAGATCGCGGAGCTGGCCGAGCCCGAGGCGTTCACGGCCGTTACGCTCCAGTAGTAAATGACGCCCGAGCTCAGTCCGCTCGGGGTGTAGGTCGTCCCGGTCGTTGTCGTAACCTGCGGCGGCGGAGAAGTGGTGCCGAAGAAGACGTTATACGAAGTGGCTCCGGCTGCAGACTGCCAGGTCAAGGTGGGCGCGGTCACACCAGTGGCGCCATTGGCCGGCGCGGCCAGGATCGGGGCCGATGGCCCTGTGGACGTGGGCCAGGCGTTCACCAGGTTGTAGGCGTTCACCGTTCCGATGCCCGTAGTGAGGTCGTATCCGGGACCGGCCGAATAGCCGAAGCTGCCGGTGGCGCAGTTCGGCGTTCCGAATTGGCAC
The DNA here is from genome assembly GCA_035602665.1 of Bryobacteraceae bacterium. Taxonomy (GTDB): domain Bacteria; phylum Acidobacteriota; class Terriglobia; order Bryobacterales; family Bryobacteraceae; genus DASWZN01. Next base: position 2,584 of record DATNLV010000185.1, read on the forward strand.
GGCACGATGTTGTTTCCTGCCGTGATGTCGTGAAAGGCGCTGGGGGAGCTCCTGGCCAGCGCATAAAGCGTCGGATTTACGTTGCCCTGCCGGCTGTGTGTCTTCTGGTCGATCAGCGCCACGATCCCGGCGAAGGTTGGCGCGCCGGCGGAGGTGCCGCCGATGATGTCGTGGAGCAGCTGGGAGTTCCGATAGCCGTCGGTGCACCAGCCGCCGTCGCAGATCAGGTAGCCATCGTGGTAATTCGAAGCGTCCAGCGAGATGTCGGGAACGTCGCGGGAGCCGTCGCTGGGTACTCCGGTCCCTTGTTGCCATGTAGGCTTCGCGAAGATCACGCTCACGCCGCCGCCCGTGGCGGAAAGGACGCCGGTGTTTTCGGGATTGCTCGTGTCGTTCCAGACGATCTCCGGGATGTAGGAGAGCGCCGACCCGCTATTGGTGCCATTGGTAGGGCTCCAGTAGGTTGCGGTGTTTCCGGCGCCTTCGTTAAACTCGGTTCCCCCCATGCCCGTCACATACGGACTGCTGGCGGGGAAATCGACGGCCAGGCCCTCGGTGGCGACCGTGGGAAAGTTCGCGCTTTCGCAATCGGCGGCGCCAAGGTCTCCCGCCGCCGCCACCACCGTGATTCCCTGCGCATTCGCCTGTTGGAAAAGGGCGTTCATGCTATTGACCTGCGAGAGCGGAAGGCCACCCTTGCTCTCGTCCTCGCACAGGCCGTAGGTGACGGAGAGGATCGGCCCCACGTTGTTGTCGATCGCGTATTGCACCGAGGTGAAAGCGTCCGACGAGTTCACGTAAATGATGGTTGCGCCACGGGCGACCGCGCCCGACCATTCCAGGTCCAGAGCCGCCTCCTGCTCGTCGCCCGAACTGGCTTGCGAGTTAAAGCCGTTCGAAATGATTGTCGGATCCTTTATGGGCAGGCCGGAGGCGGTTTCGAAGGCTTCCATGTCGGACACCTGGACCCAGGCTGGGCTCGGCGGGGTTGTCGAGAAGTCCAACTGGCCGGTCTGGCCGGTCTGGCCG
>DATNLV010000282.1:0-2222 GCA_035602665.1 Bryobacteraceae bacterium
CGCCCAGATTGACCGGGAACACTGGAATCTTGCGGCCCCGCAAAGCGCGAGCGGCGGCCAGCAACGTGCCATCGCCGCCGAAGACAATAAGCAGGTCGGAGCCTTGCGCGACATCCTCCGGCGCCTCGCCATCGGCCGAGCCCAGATAGCCCGCCGTCACCCGGTCGAAGCGCACCGCGAGCCCGCGCTCCTTCAGCCAGTCGACAACGCCGGGGATCACCTGGGCAGCCTGGCCCACGCGGGGCTTCGCGATGATGCCCACCGCTTTAATGTCTTGCATCGAGCAGGAACTCCCGGTTCCCTTCCGCGCCCAGGATGGGGCTCTCCATCAGGCAGGTCTTGAATCCCAACTCTTCGACGGCGGTGCGTACCCGGTCGCACGCCCTGGCCTGAAGCGCGGCGTCCCGCACGATCCCACCCTTGCCGACCTCGCCGCGCCCCACCTCGAACTGCGGCTTAACAAGTATAACCATCCCGCCGGTTTCCTTCAGCAGGGGAACGACGGCCGGTACAATCAGCGTAACCGAGATGAAGCTCACGTCGAAGACCGCCAGGTCCACGGTCTCCCCGATATTCTCAAAGCGAAGATAGCGCGCGTTGAGTCCTTCGTGAACCGTGACGCGGGCGTCGCCGCGCAGTTTCCAATCCAGCTGCCCGGCGCCGACATCGACGGCATGGACGTGGCGGGCTCCGCGCTGCAACATGCAATCCGTGAATCCGCCGGTGGAGGAGCCGATATCGAGGCACACCTGCCCGCTGACGTCGATCTGGAAGTGGTCGAGCGCGGCTTCGAGCTTCAGGCCGCCGCGGCCCACGAAACGCGGCTGCGCCAGGACTTCGACGCGGGCGTCCACGGCGACGGCATGGCCGGATTTCGCGGCCTTCTGGCCATCGAGCAGCACCTGCCCGGCGAGGACCAGCGCCTGGGCTTTCGCGCGCGACTCGGCCAGACCCCGCTCGACCAGAAGTTGATCGAGCCGCAGCCGGCCGGGCGGTTTCATGTGTTGCGGTCGACGATCAGGTCGGCCAGCTCGCGCAGGCGGGCGCCCCGCTCGCCGAAAAGCTCCAGCGCCTGGTGAGCGCCCTCGCGTTCGCGTTCGGCCATGCGGTGCGATTCCCCAAGGCCGTAGACGGCGGGGAACGTGATCTTCCGCTGCGCTGCGTCCTTGCCCGCGGTCTTGCCCAGGGCTTCGGAAGACTGCTCCACGTCCAGAATGTCATCGACGATCTGGAACGCCAGGCCGACGTGCTGGCCGTAGCAGGTGAGCGCCGCCAACTGGCGAACATCGGCGCCGGCGCAGATGCCGCCCATGCGGACGCTGGCGCGAAGCAGCGCACCGGTCTTGGCGCGGTGAATGGTCTCGAGCAGCTCGGCGGTCGGCTCCTGGCCCTCGCCTTCGAGATCGGCTACCTGCCCTCCGATCATGCCGCCAACCGTGCCGGAGCCCACCGCCAGTTCCTCGACCAACTGCGCCCGCCGCCCTAGCGCGCCCCGGATCTGACCCAGGACCTGGAACGCGAGGGTGAGCAACGCGTCGCCGGCCAGGATCGCCATGGCTTCGCCGAATTGCTTGTGACAGGTGGGGACGCCGCGGCGCAGATCGTCGTTATCGAGCGCGGGCAGATCGTCGTGAATGAGCGAATAGGTGTGGACGAATTCGAGCGCGCAGGCCGACTCCTCCACACCGGGAGCGAAATCCGCGACCGCTCGCGCCGCCTCCAGACACAGAATGGGGCGCACGCGCTTGCCGCCCGCGAACAGGCTGTAACGCATGGCGCGGTGGATGGTCTGGGGCGGCGTGGACTCGGGCGGCACCAGGCGGTCCAGCTGTGCGTCCACGAATTGCTGCTGCTGCTTGATGTATTCGCCGAAGGTCATGCCTTGTCCGTGCGGAAGGCCTCGGGCTGCAGCTTGCCATTCCGTTTGATCAGCACTTCGACTCTGGTTTCGGCTTCCTCGAGCTGTTTGCGGCAGCGGTCGCTCAACTGCACGCCGCGCTCGAACAATTCGAGCGCACGCTCGAGCGCCAGGTCTCCGCTCTCGAGTTCGTGGACCACTTTTTCCAGCTCGCCCAGGCTGGCTTCGAAGCTGGGCGCCGCATTTTCCTGCTGAGGCTCGTCGGGCATCGTCTTATTCTAGAACAGCGGCCCTGTGCTTCCTCACGGCTGCGAGCTGCCAGGGGTGGCCGGCGTCGCGGGCTTCTCGGGAACGGCGGCGGGCG
>DATNLV010000197.1:0-4615 GCA_035602665.1 Bryobacteraceae bacterium
CGAGTCCAACACCGAGTCCGACACCGAGTCCAACGCCGAATCCGACACCGATTCCATGCACCGTGTTCCTGCTCTCCAGCACCAGTGTGGGCTTCACCCCGGCGGCAGCCTCCGGCAGCATCACGGTAACGACGGGCCCACTCTGTACATGGACCGTGGGACTGCCGCTCGATCCCTGGCTGACCATCACATCGCCCTTGAGTTCGATTGGAACGGGAACCGTCACCTTCTCCGTGGACGCCAACACCACCGGCGCGGCGCGCAGCACCAGTTTCCTGGTGGCCGGGCAGACGGTGACCATCACCCAGTGGGCCGAGGGCACCATCTTCGTTCCGGTGACGCCTTGCCGCGTTGCGGACACACGCAACGCGAACGGCCCATTTGGCGGACCGGTGATGGCCGGCGGCACGAGCCGGTCCTTCGCAATCCCGCAAAGCGCGTGCGGAATCCCCAACTCCGCTTTGGGCTACTCGCTGAACGTCACGGTGGTCCCGCCTGGGCCGCTCAGCTTCCTGACTCTGTCGCCCACGGGGCAGTCGCGTCCTTTCGTCTCGACGCTAAACTCGTTCACCGGGAAGGTGGTGGCCAACGCCGCGCTGGTTCCGGCCGGAACCGGAGGCTCGATCGACGTCTTCGTCACGAACCAGACCCAGGTGATCCTCGACATCAACGGCTATTTCGCTCCGGCGGGCGCCGTGGGCGGGCTGGCGTTCTATCCGGTAACGCCCTGCCGGGTTGCCGACACGCGCGGCGCCACGGGGCCGTTCGGCGGGCCGAGCATACTCGCGGCGAACACCCGCAATTTCGCGGTGCCTTCAAGCGCGTGCAATATTCCCAGCTCGGCCCTGGCGTACTCGCTCAACGCCACCGTGGTTCCGCACGGCGTTCTTCAGTACCTGACGCTCTGGCCCACGGGCGAGAGCCAGCCCTTCGTCTCGACGCTGAATTCGTTCGATGGAAGCATCGTGGCCAACGCGGCGATCGTTCCGGCGGGGAACGCGGGATCTATCTCCGCGTACGTCACGGACACGACGGATCTGATTCTGGACATCAATGGCTACTTCGCTGCGCCGGGAACGGGGGGACTGTCCTTCTATCCGGTGACGCCATGCCGCATCGCCGACACGCGCAACGCGGCGGGCACGTTCGGCGGGCCTGTTCTTTCGGCCGCCGAGACGCGGAGCTTCCCCGTGCCGTCCGCCGCGTGCAGCATCCCGTCGGCGGCGCAAGCGTATTCGCTCAACGCCACGGTGGTGCCGAGCGGCCCCTTGCCCTATCTGACGCTATGGCCGGCAGGCGGGGCGCGCCCCAACGTCTCGACGCTCAACTCATTCGAGGGACTGATCGTGGCCAACGCGGCGCTGGTGCCGAGCGGCACCGACGGCGGAGTCAGCGCGTTCGTCACCGATCAGACGCACCTGATCCTGGATATCGACGGCTTCTTTGCGCCGTAGACGCCTATCCCATCAGGGTTCGGAACCACTCCAGGCTGGCTCGGGCGGTGATCTCCCAGCGGAACTGGCGGGCATGGGAGCGGCCGGCGGCGCCCAGGCGCTCGCGCAGCGCGGGCGAAGTCAGCAGACACTCCAGGCCGTCGCGAATTTCGGCGGTGCTGCGCGGGTCCACCAGGAGCGCCGAGCCGCCCGCGATCTCCGGCAGCGACGAAACGTTCGAGGTCAGCACCGCCGTTCCCGCGGCCATGGCCTGCGCCACGGGCAGGCCGAAGCCCTCGTATAGCGACGGGTAGGCGAGGACGGCGGCGCCGGCGGTGATGGCCGGCAGGTCCGCCTCGCCGACGTACCCCAGATAGCGGACGCCCTCCGACATGCTTCGGACCTTGGCTACGGTGGCGGGGTCCGCCCATCCGATGGGCCCGGCCACCACCAACTCGTACTGCTCTCGCGTCGACGCGCTGAGCGCGGCCCAGGCCGCCAGCAGACCGGGAATGTTCTTGCGCGGCTCAACCGTACCCACCGAGAGCGCGTAGGGCCGCCCGAGCCCGTACTTCGCGCGGGCGGCGTGAACGTCCGCGGGCGTCACTTCGAAGAACGGCTCCGGCACGCCGGGATAAATGACCTTGATGCGCGCGGGGTCGAGTTTCAGAATCTCGATAGCATCGCGCCGGGTGCTTTCGGAGATTGCGATGATTCCGTCGGCGCGCCGGGCGATGTGCTCGCCGACCCACCGCGCGGCTGCCACGTTGGCCTTCGGGTGCAGTTCCGGCATCCGCCAGCAGGTCATGTCGTGGATCGTCGTGGTGAGCCTGGAGCGGCGCGGCGCATTCCTCCACTGGGTCGAAGCGTGGAAGATGTCCAGGCCCGGGCGCGTCCAAGGCAGCCGCGACAGGTTCAACCCGTGCATCGCGCTCAGGCCCACCACGGTTCGAAAGGGCCCGGCCATCGAACGCTCGTGATCGAGATCGCGGAACCGCCCGGAGATCGGAAATGTCAGGATGGTGTCGCGCTCTCCGGCCTCGCGCCGCAGGCTGGCCAGCCAGTAGTAGGTGTAGCTCTTCACGCCCGCGCTCCGTAGGAGCAGAGGGGTGACGTCAATTCCGATGCGCATGAGGGGGCCTGGCAGGATGGACTGCCTGGTTCGTGAAGAGCGTCTTGCCGCCGCTCTCCGCCACGGCGTGCAGATTCGAGCGGCCCACCAGGCTTTCCAGGCGCGCGGTCTGGGGATCCTCGGCGGCCAGGTAGTAGCGCTCGGAGCGAGCCCACAGTTGTGGAAGGTCGGCGTCGGTGATGAACACCGCGGGGGCGCCGGGAGCGTTGGAGCCGTATTCGAGGTTGTTCCTGCGCCCGTTGAGCAGCAGCGGATTCTGGTTGGTGTAAAACACAATCGACGAGAAGGCGTAATACTCGCGGTCCAAAATCAACTTCCCTTTCGGCGCATGGAGGAGCGCCTCGGCCAGGGGCCGAGAGGACATGTACGGATCGAACACCACCAGGGCCAGGCGCGCCGCCTGGAAGAATACCACCATCATGAGGGCCAGGGCCAGCCACGCCCGCTCTCCCTCCAGCCGCCAGGCGCCGATCGCGCCGGCCAGAAACGCCACTGCCGCCAGCGCCAGCGGGGTGCGGAGGTAGGCGAAGGCCGTCAGGGTGAGGTCTGTCATGTGCCCCAGCGAGAGGGTGTAGAGGGTAGGGTTCTCGGTCAGCGCGCGCGAGATGTCCCCGGGCGCCGGGACGTTGCGCACCGCGATCAGGATGGCGAGCGCCGCGAGTCCGGCCGCGGCCGCGATGACTCCCACGATCCGCGTTCCTATCCGCAGCCTCTCTGGATACGCCTCCATCGCGCAGCCGATCAGGAGCGCGACGGCCGGGTAGATCGGCATGGAGTAGTATTCCTGGGTGGTGGAGAAAGAGAAGAACAGCATCACGACGCCGATCCAGAGGAGCGCCATCAGACGCGTCCGCCCGGCGCGGTCCACCGGTTTGTAGCCCAGGCGCGCCACTGTGGGCAGAAACGCGCTCCAGGGGAAGAACCAGACCAGGTGGAGCGCCCAGAAATAGAGCCGGGGCACGGTGTTGTAGTCCCGCGGATAGCGCCGGTTCAGGAAGCGCAGCACGTGCTCGTTGATGGCGTAGAACCACAGGAAGCCGCGCCAGATTCCCGGCCCGCCGCTATCGAGCGTCCAAACGAAGTAAGGTGGATTGCGCAGCGTGGCGAGCACGTGCCACGGCGCCGCGATCGCGATGAAGATCAGGGAACTGGTCAACGGGTAGAGACGCCGCCACGCGCGGAGCGAAAAAAGCTGCCGCGTCAGGAGCAGGTAGAAGAAGCCAGCCCCGAGCGGGAACACGATCCCGATCAGGCCCTTGAGCAGCACTCCCGCAGCGAGGCTCGCCGCCAGCATGTAGGCCCACAGCCGCGGACGTGCTTCGTTCTCGTCGAGAGCGCGCAGGAAACTCCACAGCGCCACGGTAATGGCCAGCGTCAGCACCACGTCGGGAATCACGACGCGCGTGAACAGGAACAGGCCGATGGAGGTGGCCGTCACCAGTCCGGCGTAGAAGCCCGCCTTCGCGGAAAACGCCCAGCGCCCGAAGCGCACCACGACCCAGGCGAGCAGGATCGCCGCCAGCGCCCCCGGCAGCCGCGCCGCCCAGTCGTGGACACCGAAGATGAGGTAGCAGACTGCCGTCATCCAGGTTTTCATGGGCGCTTTTTCGAGGTAAGGCACGCCATCCAGGTGCAGCGTGACCCAGTCGCCGGACTGCACCATGTTGCGCGCCATCTGCGCCTGCGTGGCGTCTACGTCGTCCATCAGCGAAGGAGGGCTGAGAATGCCGGTGAGGAAGATCGCGGAGGCTATCAGCAGGACAATCAGTTCGTAGCGGCGCTCCATAGTTGGTCGAAACCCGAGGGTAACACGCACGGCCGCGGGCAGTGTATGATGGCTCGGGTTGGGGGACGGACTTGACCCGGCTTGAGCGCTTTGATGCGTGGCGGCGGAGATGGCTCCGCGTCACGGGCATGCTGGCTTTCGGATTGATGTTCGGCATAATCGCTGGCGGGCCCCTGGTGCAGGAGCGGTTCGCGAATGCACCATGGCGCCATGCCGCTGCTGTGTTCGTTGCGTGGGCGACCGGTCTCTGTGCGCTTTGGGTGC
>DATNLV010000217.1:0-6912 GCA_035602665.1 Bryobacteraceae bacterium
CGCCGGACTGGTGGCCCTGGTGCTCGCTGCGCTCCATCGCTCGGCCTGGCAGATCGTCGCCTGCGCGATCTATGGGACCAGCCTGGTGCTGCTGTACATGTCGTCCACCATCTACCATGCTTTGGCGGACAACCGTGCCAAGCGGGTTTTCAAGATCCTCGATCACTCCTCGATCTACGTGCTGATTGCGGGCACGTACACGCCGTTCACCCTGATCACACTGCGCGGGCCGTGGGGGTGGAGTCTGTTTGGAGTGGTCTGGGGGTTGTGCGTGTGCGGGGTTGTTTGTAAGTCCCTGTGGATCGACCGGCTGAAGGTTGCCTCCACCGTGGTGTATCTGCTGATGGGTTGGTGCGCGGTGCTCGCTGTCCGGCCGCTGCTCGGAGCCTTGTCGTGGACCGGTTTCGCGTGGCTGCTTGCGGGTGGTCTCTGTTACACGGCGGGAGTGGCGTTCTATGTGAAATCCAGCAAGTTTGCGCATTTCATCTGGCACCTCTTTGTGCTGGCCGGCAGTTTATGCCACTACTGGGCGGTGTTCCGTTACGTCTTGCGCGCGCCGGCGCCGGACCTCTACTGAAGCACCAGTACGGCGATCTTGCCGTCGGTGACGAGATTGTCGCCGGTGGCGTTCTGGGCGTGCTGCGGGATGCCCGAACGGTCCACCAGGAGCATCGAAGAAACACGGCCGGTGAGGACAAGATCGTTGACCACCTTCTCGCGCTCGCGGTCGATTGAAGAATCGACGCGATGGATGAAAGTGCGGTTAGCCTCGGAAAAGTTGATGCCCATATCATGCGTGGCGGCGATCACCCACACCGACTGGCCATGGAACTTGTCCGGACGCAGCCAGACGCGCAGATGATGGCGGTGGGCGAAGGTGTTATTGAGTTTCTCGAAAACCAGGTCGGGCGGCCTGCCCTCGAGCAGCAGAACCGAAACCGGCGCTTCGTCGTAGCCTTTGTCCTCCACCACCGCTTCGGCGGTTTCGATCTTGGCCAGCGGGTTCAGCGATGAGGCGATGTGCCAGCCGGCGTCGGCGAAGGTCTTCTCCACCTGGTCCTTTTCGCCAATCAGCATGAGGTTGGTGAGGTCGGAGTTCTTGGGCGGCTTCTTGGCGACGGTCTGGAATGGCTCACCGGCGGCGAGCGCGGCGAGCGCGGCACGGTCCGCCACGGGTGTCAGACTGGCAATCGGCCCCGGCCCGCCCGGCGTCTGGAGAGTTGCCGGCGTGGTCAGTTGCAGCGTCATTTCCACGCCTGCCTGGTAGGTGATTTCCTGATCCACCCGCTGCCCGACGGCTTTGGTGGCGCTGCTCAGGACGCTGCCGAATCCGCCCAGTTTGTCGCCGAGCTTTTCCACCGTGGAATCGACTTTGCCGGTGGCGGTGTCGGAGACGAGGACGCCGTTGATATGGCCCTGAGCGTCGACCTTCTCCCGAGCGTTGTCGACTGCCGTGACGCGGGCGTCAATGGGGACCAGGGCGCCGGCCACATCCACGCCGGTGAAACGAAGGGTGAGCAGCGCGCGCTGGTCGCCGCTCGAGGGCTGAACTCGCTCCACCGTGCCGTGAATTGAGGCGCCGGCCGGTATGGCGTACACGCTGCCCGCCATCACCGGCGCGATCACCTGGGCTTCCACGGGGTCGTTGACCTCGGAGACCTTTGTTCCGACCTTCGACTTGATACGGATCTGGAGCTCGGTCCCCGTGGGCAACTGGAGGGCAAAGGCTTGCGCAGCGGCCAACGCCAGCAGCGCCGTGCTTGCCAAGTGAGATATCGACCGCACCTTTCACCTCCTCGTACGATTGAGAGTATACCTCGGTGCGCCGTGCCCTCCTCAAGTCGTCAGCGATACGTCATTCGCTCCAGCTCTTCGGGGTATCGGCCACCTTGGACCGTGACCGACGCGGTGGCGCTGTCGAGCTCGCGGAGATCGTCCGGGGTAAGCTCCAGGGCAGTTGCGCCGATGTTCTCCTCGACGCGCTCCAGTTTCGTGGTGCCCGGGATCGGCACGATCCACGGCTTCCGAGCAAGCAGCCAGGCGAGCGCGATCTGCGCCGGCGTCGCCTTCTTCCGAGCTGCGAAAGCTGCAATCACATCCACCAGAGCCCGATTCGCTTTGCGGGCCTCGGGTGAAAAGCGCGGGAAACTGCCGCGGTTGTCCTCCTGGTGAAACTGGGTGTTCTCCGTAATCGTCCCGGTCAGAAAGCCCCTGCCAAGAGGGCTGTACGGAACCAGGCCAATCCCGAGTTCCTCGAGCGTCGGCAAGACTTCTTCTTCCGGGCGCTTCCACCACAGGGAATACTCGCTTTGAAGCGCCGTCACCGGCTGAACGGCGTGTGCCCGGCGAATGGTCTGGGCCCCCGCTTCCGAGAGGCCGAAGTGTTTTACCTTGCCTTCCTGGATCAGGTCCTTCACCGCGCCTGCTACGTCTTCGATTGGCACCTCCGGGTCGACACGGTGCTGATAGAGCAGGTCGATCGTGTCGACGCGAAGCCGCTTCAGCGAGCCCTCCACGCTCTCCTTGACGTGCGCCGGCCGGCTGTCGAGCCCCTTCCCGCTGAATCCGAACTTTGTCGCGATCACCACCTGGTCACGCACGGGAGCGAGCCCTTCGCCGACAACCTCTTCATTCACGAACGGGCCGTAAACTTGAGCCGTATCGAAGAACGTGATGCCCCGTTCGACTGCTCCCCGCATCACCGCGATCATTTCCTGCCTGGTCCCCGCTACCGGGCCGTGACCAGCGCTCATTCTCATGCAGTCCAATCCTATGGCCGATACTTCCAGGCCTGGCCCAAGCTTGCGTTTGTTCATAACTTCTTTCCATTCCACACCAGTTCGCGGCTCAGCATATAGCGAGTCGTCGGCCGGCGCTTTAACAGCGATATTCGCATTTTGCGATGCGCCGTGAAACGGCAGTGCTCGGGTAGCTGGGCGGCAATGGTAATCTGAGATGCCGATGCCGAAAACAACCCTCTACGACCCCGCGCACGCCGAGCGGATGAAGGAACTCGACGGCGTCACCCTGGCCTCGTTCCCGGCCCGCGCGATCGCTTTGCTCATCGACTGCGTTCTGGCCGGCGCGCTGGTCTTGGCGCTGGTGAGTGCGCTCATCGCACTCATCAAGTATGTTCCGGCGCTGCAAGCCTGGGAAGCCCACCGCGACATCCACCTCGAGATGAACTTCGTTCACAACTGGTATAGCCTGTTGTACACGGTGATCTTCTTCGGCCTGTCCCTTTACTGGGGCAACGGGCGCACGCTGGGCAAACGGATCATGAAGATTCGGGTGGTCTCACTGCGCCACCATCGCCTGTCGCTGTGGCACTGCATGGAACGCGCGCTCGGGTACGGCGCCTCGGCGGCCGAGCTCGGCTTCGGCTTCTTCCAATACTTCATCCATCCGAACCGCCAGACCGTCCACGACCGGATCGCGGAGACGATCGTCATCTCCGAGCGGCCCGGCAAATCGGGCGGCGCTAAAATGTGATCCTGGTGCTCCCCTTTAAGCTGGTCTACCATCCGGGTTACGACCTCAACCTCGGCGAGCACGTGTTCCCCTCCCAGAAATACCGGCTCATTCGCGACCGGATCCTTGCCGATGGGCTAGCGCTGCCGGAAGACTTTGTCCAGCCGGAGGCCGCCCCGGATGAGGACATGCTGGCGGTGCACGACGCCGATTGGGTACGCCGCCTGAGGACCGGCACGCTGACCTATTACGACATCCTCAAGCTCGAAATTCCCTATTCGCGGAGGATGGTTGAGGCCTTCTGGCTGGCCGCGGGCGGCACCACGCTGGCCGCGCGGCTGGCTCTCACCGGCGGGATCGGGTTCAATCTTGGCGGGGGCTTCCACCACGCCTTCGCGGATCACGGCGAGGGATTCTGCGCCATCCACGACGTCGCGGTGGCCATCCGCCGGCTGCAGAAAGACGGCCTCATCCGGCGCGCCATGGTGGTGGATTGCGATGTCCACCAGGGCAACGGGACCGCGGCGATCTTCGCGGCCGATCCTTCGGTCTTCACGCTCTCGATCCACCAGCTCAACAACTACCCGTCGGAGAAGCCGCCGTCGGACATCGACATCGACCTGGCGGACGAGACCGGCGACGACGAGTACCTGGAGCGGCTGCGCGCGGCATGCGTCCAGGCACTAGCTGAGTTCCGACCAGACCTGCTGCTCTACGTCTCCGGCGCGGATCCCTACTACCAGGACCAGCTCGGCGGCCTCTCGCTCACGCTCGAGGGCCTACAGGCTCGCGACCGGCTGGTCTTCTCCTGCGCGCTGATGCACCGCGTCCCCGTGGCCGTCGCGCTGGCGGGCGGATACGCCGTCGAGCTGGACGACACCGTCACCATTCACGTGAACACCGCGCGCGTGGCCGGCGAGGTGCTCGATCGGGTAGGCTGGAAGCGCGCATGACCGACTCCTACGACGAGATCGCCTACCCTGGCTTCCCGTTCCCCGAGACGCATCCCGACCGCCTCTCGGTCATCGGCCGGCTACTCGGCATGAAGCCGGCGCCGGCAACGCGGTGCCGCGTGCTCGAGCTGGGCTGCGGCGATGGCGGAAACCTGATCCCGATGGCGCTGGCGTTGCCCGGGAGCGAATTTGTCGGCATCGATCTGGCGGGCCAGCCTATCGCGCGCGGCCAGGCGCTGGCCGGCGAACTCGGGCTCCGCAACATCAGGCTCCTTCAGATGGACCTGCGCGACTTCGCCGCGGATCCCGGGATATTCGACTACGTCATTGCCTATGGCCTCTACTCGTGGGTACCGGAAGACGCGCGGCGCAAGGTGCTGGAGATCGCCGGCGCGCGCCTCGGGCCGCAGGGCATCGCCTATGTCAGCTACAACGCGTACCCGGGTTGCCACCCGCGCAGGATGCTCCGCGAGATGATGCTGGACCACGCGCGCGCCGCCGAAAGCGCGGACGAACGCCTGCGCATGGCGCGCGAGTTTCTCGCTTCGCTCGAGGACTCGCCCACGCTCGCCGGCGAATACGGCGCGCTGGTCAAGGCCGAGGCGCGCCGCCTGGTTGGTCGCAGCGATGCGGCGCTCTACCACGATGAGCTGGGCGAGTTCTATCATCCGCTCTACTTCCGCGAGTTCATCGCGGAGGCGGCGGCGCACGGCTTCGAGTACCTGACGGAGGCGACGCTTTCCGACACCGCCACGGGGATCGTGGAGCGCGAGCAGCACCTGGATTTCCTCAAAGGCCGCGCCTTCCGGCAGACCCTGCTGTGCCGGAGCGGACTTGAGATCGATCCCTCTCTGCGCAGCGCGGAGATCGCGGACCTCTACGCGGCATGCTCCGCGACGGCCACCACCCGCGGCGACGAGACCGAGTTCCGCGCGCCGCGCAGCGGCCTGCGGACGGCGCACCCGGCGGCCATCGCCGTACTGAATACTCTGATCGAAGCCTGGCCGTCTGCCGTGCGGGTTCCGGAGTTGCCCGGCGATCCACTAGAGGTCGAGGCCATTCTGATGAGCGCCTTCACGGCAGGGATGGTGAGATTGTACGCCGATCCGCCCGCGCTCGAGACCACTCCCGGCGAGCGGCCCGTGGCGAGCCCTCTCGCGCGCATTCAAGCGGGCGCCGGCGAGACGGTCACGACGCTGCTGCACACGTCAATTGAGATTCGCGACCCGGTGGCGCGGCGCCTGCTGGTCCTGCTCGACGGTACGCGCGACCGCGCAGCGCTGATCGAAGAACTGCTGCCGCTGACTGGCGGCTCGCGCGAAACCCTGGCGCCCGCTCTGGACGGAAATCTGACGGCGCTCGCACGCCTGGGCCTACTGGCGCCGGAACGCCGATGCACGAGATCCTGAAGAAGCTGGCCGCCTCGGCGCGCGTGCTCGATCTTGGATGCGGCGAGGGCAGCTTCGACGCTCGCGCCTACCCGTTCCATACCGTTCGCGTGGACGCCGAGCCGAAGGGGGCGGGTGTGGTGCAGGCGGACGCCGCGGCATTGCCCTTCGCCCGCTGCTTCAGCGCGGTGATCTCGAACCACAGCCTGGAGCACTTCGCGGATCTCCACCACTCGTTGGCCGAAATCGGCCGAGTCGTCCAGGCCGGTGGAGCGCTCTTCATCGCGGTCCCGGACGCCGCCACGTTCACCGACCGGCTGTACCGGTGGCTGGCCCGCGGCGGCGGCCACTTGAACCCGTTCACGTCGGCTCCGGACCTGGCCGCGCTTGTCGCCGGCGCCACCGGCCTGGAATGCCGCGGAATCCGGCTGCTCCACGCATCGCTGTCCTACATGAATCCGCGCAACCGCAAGACGCGAGCGCCCCGAAAGCTGCTCCTGTTTGCGAACGGTTGGGAGCCGCTTCTGATCGCGCTGACCTACGCGCTGCGCCTCTCGGACCGCTGCTTCGGAACGCGGCTGAGCGTGTATGGCTGGGCCCTCTACTTCGGCGCCTGTGAGCCGGACCTCGCGGTGTGGACGAACGTCTGCGTCCGCTGTGGCTCCGCCCACCCCGCCGCCGAACTGCGTCCTCGCCTGCGCCTCTACCACTGCCCGTCATGCGGCGCTCCGAACCTGTTCACCCCGGACGCCGCAGGCTGAATCCTACTCCACGGGGAGGCCGCTCTCCTGGTACGCGCGCCAGCCGCCGTCGAGCGAGATCACTTCGGTGTAGCCCATCTTCTGAAGGTTGTCCGCGGCGAGCGCGGAGCGGAATCCGCCGCCGCAGTAGAGCACCATCTTGGTGTCGTGGCCCGGGACGCTCGTCTCGATGTCGCGCTCGATGATCCCCTTGCCCAGGTGGAGCGCGCCCGAGGCGTGGCCGGCGGCCCACTCGCTTTCCTCGCGCACGTCGACCAGCAGGAACGGCTCGCCCGATTCGCGCAGGCGGCGGAACTCCTCGATATCGATCTGCCGGATGCGGCTCTTGGCGTCGTTGAC
>DATNLV010000223.1:0-4107 GCA_035602665.1 Bryobacteraceae bacterium
CCACCATAGTGCTCCAGGGCACCGACCTCGCGAAGGACTTCATCCAGGGCGCGGTGAAACTCGAGGTGCTGCGCGGCGCTTCGATCACCGTTCGTGCCGGCGAGCGCATCGCCATCGTGGGCGCGTCCGGCTCCGGCAAGACCACTCTGCTGCGCATCATCGCGGGCCTGGAGACGCCCGATGCCGAACCGAGGGGGACGGTGCTCTTCGAAGGGCAGGACGTCACCGCGCGGCACGCGCGCGAGCGGCGGGTCGGCTTCGTGTTCCAGCACTATGCCTTGTTCCGCAACATGACCGTGTTCGAGAACATCGCGTTCGGGCTGCGGGTTCGCCCGCGCGACCAGCGGCCGTCGGAGAAAGTCATACGGGACCGGGTGCGGGAACTGATCGAGCTGATCCATCTGGAGAGCATGGCCGATCGGTATTCTTCACAGCTCTCCGGCGGGCAGAGGCAGAGGGTGGCGCTGGCGCGCGCGCTGGCGATCGAGCCCAAGGTGCTGCTGCTCGATGAGCCTTTCGGGGCATTGGACGCGAAGGTCAGGCAGGGCTTGCGGCGTTGGCTGAGACGACTGCACGACGAGGTTCACGTCACGAGCCTGCTGGTCACGCACGATCAGGACGAGGCGCTCGAGGTCGCGGATCGCGTGGTGGTGATGAACCAGGCGAAGATCGAGCAGGTGGGCGCGCCCGAGGAAGTGTTTCACCACCCAGCCTCCGAGTTCGTGATGGACTTCATGGGCAGCGTGAATCTGTTTCACGGGCGGATCGAGAGCGGCAAGGCGGTGTTTGGGCAACTGGTGCTGGATCATCCGGACAGCGGCAGCGCCGACGGGCAGGCGGCGCGACTGTTCGTGCGCCCGTACGACCTCGAACTCCACACCGAGCACAACGGAAGGCCGGGACTGAGCGCGCGGGTGGAGCGGGTGCAATCGGCGGGGCCGCAGGTCCGGGTGGAACTGGTTGCCGAGACCGGCGAGGCGGTGACGGTCGAGATGTCGCACGCGCAATTCCGCGACAGCCGCGTGGCTTCCGGCGATACTGTCTATGTGAGCCTGCGGGACGCCAGGATTTTCATGGAGGACTACAGCATTTGAGCAACCGGCTGACCCATCTGAAAGAGCTCGAGGCCGAGAGCATACACATCTTTCGCGAAGTTGCGTCGGAGTTCGCGCGCCCGGTGATGCTGTACTCGATCGGCAAGGACTCGTCCGTCATGCTGCGGCTGGCGCAGAAGGCGTTTCATCCCGGCAGGATTCCGTTCCCGCTGCTGCACGTCGATACCAGTTTCAAGTTCCGGGAGATGCTGGAATTCCGCGATGAGTACACGGCACGGATCGGCGCGACTTTGATCGTGCACCGGAACGAGAGCGCGCTCGCGGACGGCGCGAATCCATTTCGGCTGGGGACGCAGAAATGCTGCGGGCTGCTGAAGACGCGCTCGCTGCTCGATGCCCTGACGGAGGGCGGCTTCGACGCCGCGTTCGGAGGCGCGCGGCGGGAAGAGGAAAAATCGCGCGCCAAGGAGCGCGTGTACTCGTTCCGCGATGGGGCGGGGCAGTGGGATCCGAAGAGCCAGCGGCCGGAGCTGTGGAACCTGTTCAACGGCCGGATCGATAAGGGCGAGAGCATACGCGTTTTCCCGCTCTCGAACTGGACCGAGCTGGACGTGTGGCACTACATACACCTGGAGAACATCCCGGTGGTCCCGCTGTATTTCGCCAAGATGCGGGAGATGATCGTGCGCGGGGACACGCTCATTTCGACCGAGTGGGGGCCGCGGCTGCTGCCCGGCGAGACGCCGCAAATGGTGATGTGCCGGATGCGTTCGCTGGGATGTACGTACTGCACGGGCGCGGTACGGTCGGACGCCGATACGGTGCCGAAGATCATCGCGGAGCTGGTGGGCATGCGCCGTTCGGAGCGGGAGAATCGCGTGATCGACCACGATCAGGAAGGTTCGATGGAGCTGAAGAAACGCGAGGGGTACTTCTGATGGCGCTCCTGGAGGCAACCGGCGCGGTGCCGAACATCGACGAGTTCCTGGAGCAGGATCAGCGCAAGGGATTGCTGCGGTTCACCACCGCCGGCAGTGTGGACGACGGGAAGTCGACTCTGATCGGCCGGCTGCTTTTCGACTCGCGCGGCGTTTACGAGGACCAGCTCGCGGCGGTGCGCAACTCCACTTTGAACCGATCCTCCGGGCCGATCGACTTTTCGCTGCTGACCGACGGGCTGCGCGCGGAACGCGAGCAGGGAATCACGATCGACGTGGCCTACCGTTACTTCGCCACGCCGAAGCGGAAGTTCATCATCGCGGATACTCCGGGGCACGAGCAGTACACGCGGAACATGGCGACGGGCGCTTCCACGGCCGAACTCGCGATCGTGCTGGTGGACGCGCGCAACGGCGTGCTGCCGCAATCGCGCCGGCACGCCTTCATCGCGGCGTTGCTCGGGATCCCGCGGATTGTGGTCGCGGTGAACAAGATGGACCTGGTGGATTTCAGCGCCGAGGTATTCGCGCGGATCCGCGAGGAATTCGACGCGCATCTGAAACGGCTTGGCATTCCGGCGGCGTATTTCATTCCGGTAAGCGCGCTCGAGGGCGATAACGTGATTGTGCGCAGTCCGCGCACGCCGTGGTACGAGGGCGAGAGCCTGCTGGAGCACCTGGAGAGCGTGCCGCTCGATCACGGCGCGACGGAGAGGCCGGTGCGGTTCCCGGTGCAGTACGTGATCCGGCCGGATCTGGATTTTCGAGGGTACGCCGGGCAGATCGTGTCGGGCATTATTCGGCCGGGCGATCCGGTGATGGTGCTGCCGTCGGGCCGCACCAGCCGCGTGAAATCCATCGTGAGTTGGGAAGGCGATCTGGCGGAAGCGTTCGCTCCGATGCCGGCCACCGTGTGCCTGGAAGACGAGCTGGACATCAGCCGCGGGGACATGCTGGTGCATCCCGGGAAGATGCCGTATGTGTCGCGCCACTTCGAAGCGATCGTGGTGTGGATGAGCGCGGAGCCGCTGAAGGTGGGCCAGCCGTATCTGATCAAGCACACCACGCAGCAGATTGCGGCCACCGTCACGTCGCTCGTGCACAGGGTGGATGTCAACACCCTTGCCGAGGCGCCAGCGGACCGGCTGGAGCTGAATGAAATCGGGCGCGTGGCGCTTGAAACCGCGCGGCCGTTGTTCTTCGACGCCTATGCCGCCAACCGGGCGACCGGGAGCTTTATTCTGATCGACCCGATTGGCAACGGCACCGTTGCGGCGGGCATGATCCAGGAGCCGCGCCGCGAACCGGACGCCGACAGGGCGGCGCGCGCGGCGTTGCTCGATCTGGAGTTTCAGGCCAGCCGGCTCACGTCGGCGGAGCGATACGCACGCGCCGGCCACCGGCCCGCCACGATCTGGCTGACCGCGCGGCAGGAACTGGCCTACCTGCTGGAGCGCCGGCTGTTCCAGCGCGGGACGCAGGTGCACGTGATCGCGGGAGAGGTGGAGAGCCCCATTCTGCCGGAGCTCGCCGCGCTGCTGACGGCCGTCGGTTTGATCTCGATTTTCTCGGGACTGACGCTGGATGCCGCGGAATGCGAGCGGGCGCGGGAGCGGGTGGGAGCGGACCGGTTCTTCCACTTCGATCCGGAAAATCTGGCTGCGTCAGATGAAGAGGCGGCAGAGCAAATCCTGGCGGCGCTGGAGGATCGAGAGGTGCTGCCGCGCACCCGGTTCACGGAGCAGGAGGGCATTTGAAAAAGACAAACACTACTGGCCACGAATGAACACGAATGAACACGAATAAGAAAAGCCTCAGAAAAAGAGGTTTTGTTTTATTTGTGTTCATTCGTGGCCAAGTTTGTTTGGTTGGAGGGGTAGTTTGGCGGAAGAGCTGATTCGCGAAATTCTTGAGGGAAATGCCGGGCGGGCTTGCCTTACTTGCAGTTTTCAGGCGGAGGATATGGTTGTCCTGGATATGCTGCGGAAGGTGCGGCCGGATATCCCCGTTCTGTTTCTGGAGACCGGCTATCACTTTCGGGAGACCTATGAATACCGCGATCGGATGGCGCGCGCGTGGGGGCTCAACCTGGTGAACGTAATGCCGGTGACGTC
>DATNLV010000228.1:0-50630 GCA_035602665.1 Bryobacteraceae bacterium
TCCGCCAGGTCGCGCGCCACCACCTGCGCCGGACCGGCCGCAAGCTCGATCCTCCGCCGCAGCTCCGGCGGAGCAACCTGGAGCAGGCCCTGCCGCTGGCCCGCCGGAAGCGCCACCATCACCTCGTCCTGCCGCTCGAGCGGGAGCGCCTCGAACGCCGCCAGCCGCCGCTGCGGAGTTCCGCCTTCCAGTTCCCTCAACTCCGCCGGCTCCGGACCGCTTTTCTCTTTGTCCATCCTCCCGGCCAGCAACTGGATCAGGCGCCGCCGCTCGGGGTCGGACGGGAACGGCACCTTGCCGTCAGCCATCTGCCGCACGATCTGCGGAGGCGGGTAGTCGAGCACCAGTTCGTCCGCCGGCATGGCCAGTGTATCGAGCGCCTTCAGCTTCTCCACAAGCACCGGGTTTTCCGCGATCCGCGCGGGATTGAGCTGAAGGTCGAGCCACTTCTTGAGGCCCATGGAGCGGATCCTCGTGAGATCGCCCGGCCGCGGACCGAAGGCGAGCCGGTTCAGCGCCTGCTCGATCTTCTCGTCTTTCGAAAGCGTTTGCGAGAACGGCCCGGCGGCGCCGGCCGGAGCCACCGCCAGCCCAACCGTCAATCCCAGCGCGATGAGTGCCTTCGGGCGCATTCTCTGCTCCCCTCCCTCCATTAAACCCCCGATCCGGCCGGAAGTTGCGGACCTGACAACCCCAACCGATATCCAGAGTTTCATGGATTCGGCCGATATGACAGTCAGCGCCACTCGGGGCGGGCCGTTCTCGGGCTGCCCGCCCGCGTTCGTGCCAGGCCTGAAGAGGCGCGCCAGGCGGGAGAGACGGAACCCTCGAAAGGAGCGACATGGGATCGACAGTCTTGGAGAGGCAAACGGCTGCGGCGCTCAAAAGCGACGACCGCGGCGGGAAATATCTGGTCTTTGAGCTGGGCCGCGAGGAATTCGGCATTCGCGTTCTCAAGGTCCGCGAAATCATGGGCATCCAGGACATCACGGCGGTTCCCCAGACGCCGGCCCACGTCAAGGGTGTCATCAACCTCCGCGGGAAGGTGATCCCGGTAGTGGATCTGCGGCTGAAGTTCGGCCTGCCGGAGCAGGAGTACACCCAGCGTACCTGCATCATCGTGGTCCAGGTGCAGGGCGAGGCGGGGCCGATGTTGATGGGCATCGTGGTGGATGGCGTCGCCGAGGTGCTCAATCTGGCCGCCGCCGACATCGAGGACACCCCGGATTTCGGCGACGGAACGGCCACGCCCTACCTGCTCGGGATGGCCAAGGTAAAGGACAAGGTCAAGATCCTGCTGGAGATCGACCGCGTGTTGACCAGCACCGATCTGCACGCCCTGAACGCGCTGATGCACTAGGGAGACGCACATGATGTCCCAGATGACGATTGGCGGGAAGCTCTACCTGAGTTTCGGCGGCGCGCTGGCTCTGACGCTGCTGACGAGCGTCGTCAGCCTGAACGGGGTCAGCGACCTTGGAGGAACGTGCAACCAGTTGGCCAAGGTGACAGCCAGGAAACAACTCCTGGCGGGCGCCATCGGCACCGAAATCACCACCGTTCTCGCCGCGGAGAGGGGTATTCTGGTGCGCGCCTTCATGAAGGACAGGCCCACCATGTTGCAGTACAACCAGGACTTTCTGGACAGCGCGGCCCAGGTCAGCCAGCACCTGAACGACTTCTCGGCACTCGGTGGGACCGTGGAGGATAGCCGCGGCATTGAGGATCTGCGCGGCGCGCTGGCCACGATCCAACAGGGCCACGGCGAGTTTTGGAGTCACGCCGATTCCGGGCAGGTCGACGCGGCCGCCGAGGATTACAAGACCAAAACCAACCCGGCCATCAAGCAGGCGGTCAAAATCGCCGGCGCTCTGGAGGCGCGGCAGGGCGACCTGATCCCCAAAGCGGCTCAGGAGGCCGACGGGGCCGTCTCACGCGCCCGCTGGACCACGCTGGCGCTAATAGGGTTCTCGCTGCTGCTGGCCGGGGTCGTGGTCTACATCGTGCGCCAGATCAACCAAAGTCTGCGGCAGGCGGTTCGAGAGCTGTCCGAAGGCTCCGGGCAGGTGTCCAGAGCGGCGTCGCAAGTCTCCGCTTCCAGCCAGTCGCTGGCGCAAGGTTCCTCCGAGCAGGCGGCGTCGCTCGAAGAGACTTCCGCATCGAGCGAAGAGATCAACTCCATGGCCCAGAAGAACACCGAAAACTCCCGTAGCGCGGCCGACCTGGTGACCCAGTCGCAGCAGAAGTTCGTCCAGACGAACGAGGCGCTCGAGCACACGGTGGCGGCCATGGGCGAGATCAACGCGCAGAGTGGAAAGATCTCCAAGATCATCAAGGTGATCGACGAGATCGCCTTCCAGACCAACATCCTGGCCCTCAATGCGGCGGTGGAGGCGGCGCGCGCCGGCGAAGCGGGCATGGGATTCGCGGTGGTCGCCGACGAGGTACGCAATCTGGCGCAGCGCTGCGCACAGGCGGCCAAGGATACCTCGGCCCTGATCGAGGAGTCGATTGCCAAGTCCAGCGACGGCCAGGCCAAGGTGGACCACGTAGCCGCTTCCATCCGCACGATTACCGAGGATTCCACCAAGGTCAACACGCTCGTGGATGAGGTAAACCTGGGCAGCCAGGAGCAGGCCCGGGGGATCGAGCAGATCGCCAAGGCCATCCTGCAGATGGAGCAGGTGACACAGAGGACGGCCGCCAACGCCGAGGAAAGCGCCTCGGCAGCCGAGGAGCTGAACGCGCAGTCGGCGGCTTTAAGAGACGTGATCGAACGCCTCACCGCCATGGTTGGCGGGGGCGAGGCGGCCGGCGGGGGGGCGCGCCCGGCTCACCGCCGGGCAACGGCGGCGAGCGGCAATCCGCAGCGTCCGAAGGGGGAATCCACCGCCGGCCTGGCTGCCCTGCGCAAGGCCGTCGTGCACCAGCCGAAATCGGTCGAACGCCCGGCGCCGGTTCGTGCCGCCCGCGACGCGAACCCGGACCCGTTCCCACTGGATGAGCAGTTCAAGGAGTTTTGACCGCTTGGCTCCAGGTGTGAATCATGCCCAACCCGGAAATAGAATCGCTTCTAAGAGATCGAATCGACGATCTCTCGACCCGTCTGCTGATCGAAGGACCCGGAGCGGAGACCTCGACCGGCGGCTCCCAGACCTTCCAGGCCGCGCTGGCCGAGCTCGGCCGGCAGGCGGGCGAGGCCGGCTACGGCGGAGCGGCCCGCATCGCCGGCGAACTCTCGGCCTCTCCGCCCCTGACGGCCGACCTGCAAGAGGGGCTTGCCCGGCTTCAGCAGGCTCTCTCGGACGGCCCGGGTGACGCGGCGCCCGCGCCCCAGGAGCCCGCGCGCCCGAAAACCGTCAGTGCGCTGGCGGACGATCCGGAACTCGTCTCCGATTTCATCGTGGAATCGCGCGAGCACCTGACAACCATAGAGCAGCGTCTGCTCACGCTCGAACGGGAGCCCGGCGATGCGGACGCCATCAACTCCGTCTTTCGCGGATTCCACACCATCAAGGGTCTGGCCGGGTTCCTGGAGTTCGCGCCGATCCAGGAAATGGCGCACGAGGTGGAGACGGCCCTCAATCTGGTTCGCGAAGGGAAACTGGCCATCAACCCCGCGGTCGCCGACGTCATTCTGGAGAGCGTCGACTACCTCAGCCGGGCGATCGCCGGGGTCGAGTCCGGGGCCGGGTGCCAGCGCCTGCCCGGCCACGGCCACCTGCTGGGGAGAGTGCGTGCCCTGATGGCGGCCGAACCGGGCGTTCCCGAACCGCAGGCCACCGCCCAGCCGGAAGCAAAGCCGGAGACAGCGGCGCCGGCCGAGAGCGACGCCAGGCGGCCCGCCGCAACCGAATCCGCCTCGGTGCGCGTCGACACCACCAAGCTCGATTACCTGGTGGACATGGTGGGCGAAATGGTGATCGCCCAGTCGTTGCTGCGGCACAACGAAACCCTCGCCGCCGCAGGCGATACACGCCTCCATCGCGATATGGCGCAGCTGGCCCGCATCACCAGTGAAGTGCAACGGACGGCCATGGCCATGCGCATGGTCCCCATCGGACAGCTCTTCCAGCGTGCCACCCGCCAGGTACGGGACCTGTCGCGGAAGGTGGGCAAGCAGGTGGAGCTCGCCACGCGGGGCGAGGACACCGAAGTGGACAAAACCATCGCCGAGGAACTGTCCGATCCGTTGTTGCACATGGTGCGCAATGCCATCGACCACGGCATCGAGGATCCCGCCGCCCGCGAGGCGGCAGGCAAGCCTGGCCAGGCCCGGATCACTCTGGCAGCCTATCACCAGGGTGGCCAGATCCTGATCGAGGTTGGCGACGACGGCCGCGGTATGGATTCCCAGAAGCTTCTGGCGAAGGGACGCGAAAAGGGCCTGGTCGAGGACGGCGCGCGTCTTTCTGAAGGCGACATTTTCCGGCTCATCCTCGAGCCGGGTTTCTCCACCGCCGCGCAGGTGACCGACATCTCGGGACGCGGCGTGGGGATGGATGTGGTCCGCACCCAGGTGGAGAAACTCAGGGGCCGGATCGAGATTCGCTCCGAGGCCGGCCAGGGCACCACATTCCTGCTGAAGCTGCCCTTGACCCTGGCCATCATCGATGGCCTGGTGGTGGCCGTCGGACGGCATCGCTACATCGTGCCCCTGTTCTCGGTCCGGGAGATGTTCCGGCCCGCCGCCGGTTCGATGTTCACCGTCCAGAACCGGCAGGAGATGGCGCTGGTGCGCGGCCGGCTGCTGCCCGTGCTGCGCCTCCACAAGCGCTTCGGCCTGACCCCGCGCACCGACGACCCCTACCAGGCGCTGCTCATCGTGGCAGAAAGCGAGGGGCACCCGTTCTGCCTGATGGTGGACGATCTGGTCGGCAAACAGGAGGTCGTGATCAAGAGCCTGGGGCAGGCCTTGGGCAAGGTTCCCGGCGTTGCCGGGGGCGCGATTCTGGGTGATGGGCGGGTCGGCCTGATTCTCGACATGGGCAGCCTGTGGGGAGCGCATGCAGGCGCTTGACGACACTGCCTGCTCCCCGATGAAGGCCGGCGAGTTCGCCAAGATCCGCCAGCTCGCCTATGACACCTTCGGGCTGGACCTGCGGGCGGGCAAAGAAACGCTGGTGTCCGCGCGGCTGGGCAAACATATCCGCAAGTCCGGATGCCGTTCCTTCGACGAGTACTACCGGCACGTCGTCGAGGACTCGACCGGGGAGGCGCTCATCCACCTCATTGACGCGCTCACCACCAACCACACCTCGTTCTTTCGCGAGTCGGCGCACTTCGATTTTCTGCGCAAGGTGCTTCTGCCGGAGTGGAAGAACCGCGCCGCCATCGAGATCTGGAGCGCCGCCTGCTCCTCCGGCGAAGAGCCTTACTCCATCGCCATGTGCATCCTCGAGGAACTGGGCGCGGTCCCTCCCGGCAAGGTTCATATTCTGGCCACCGACATTTCGACCCGCGTGCTGGCCGCGGCCGCCAAAGGAATCTATCCGGCCGAGCGCTTCGAGGCCTTCTCGCCCGTGCAGCTGCGCGGCCACTGGCTGCGCGGAGAGCGCGACTTCGCCGGCTCGTACCGCGCCAAGAAGGAGCTGCGGGCGATGATCGAGTTCCGCCGGCTGAATCTGCTGGAGCCAGGCCCCCGGCTCGGCCCTTTCCCGCTTATCTTCTGCCGCAACGTGATGATCTACTTCGACAAGCCGACCCAGCGGCAGGTGGTCGAGCGCCTGGCCGGGTCCCTGGAGCCGGGCGGCTATCTGCTGACCGGGCACGCCGAAAGCCTCACCGGAATCGACCATGGGCTCCACTACGTGCAGCCCGCCGTGTACCGCAAAGGGTCCTCGCCGGAGAGGGAGAAGGGGAAACGGTGAGCCAACTGACCGTCGGAGTCGGAGACTGCAAGACCAGCAATGCCCCCGAATCGGTCCTGGCGACCTACGCTCTGGGTTCCTGCATCGCGGTGGCGATTCACGATCCGGTGGCAGGCGTCGGCGGTCTGCTGCACTTCATGCTGCCGGAGTCCTCGCTCAACCCGGAGAAGGCCAGCCAGAATCCGTTCATGTTCGCCGACACCGGCGTTCCGCTCCTGTTTCGCACCGCCTACGGGCTGGGCGCCGAGAAACGCCGCCTGGTGGTGAGGGTGGTGGGCGGGGCGCAGGTCATGGACGAGCATGGCGTGTTCAACATCGGGAAGCGCAACCACGTGGCGCTGCGCAAGATCCTCTGGAAGGCGGGGGTCATGGTCCACGCCGAAGAGGTCGGAGGGAACACCTCCCGCACCGTGCGGCTGGAGGTGGCGACCGGCCGCTTCTGGATCCGCGGGCCCGGGATGGAGGATCGCGAAATGATGCCGTCGTCGACGGGAAAGGGAGGACGCTGATGGAACTCCGTGTATTGATCGTGGACGATTCCTCGGTGATGCGCGCGTTCATACGCCGCGTCCTGGAGTTGTCCGGCCTGGAGATCGGGCTCTGCCTGGAGGCCTCGAACGGCGAAGAGGCGCTGCGGGTGCTCGAAAACAACTGGGTGGACGCGGTGCTCACCGATATCAACATGCCGACGATGGACGGCGAAGAGTTGCTGCGGCGGATGTCCGAACACGCGGTGTTGCGGCTGATCCCGGTCCTGGTGGTATCGACGGACCGCACCGAAGGTCGCGTGCAGAAAATGCTCACGCTGGGGGCCAAGGGCTATGTCACCAAGCCCTTTGCACCGGAGACCTTGCGGGAAGAACTGGAACGCAGTCTGGCGGTGGTCAATGGAACCGAATGAGATCCAGGTGGGGTTGGCGGCGGCGGTCGAGGAGGTCCTCGAAACGATGTGCTTTACCAGTGTGCTCGCGAGCGGCGAGGGAGCAGCCCCGGCCGGCATGGGCGCCGGGCACCGAACCGCGAGCGTGAGCGAGCGGACCTCGGCTGGGAGCGAAGAAACGGTCCCGGACGCCGCGGCGCGCTCGTGCACCGCGGAGCTGCACTTCGAAGGTAATCCTTCGGGCGGATGCCGCGTAAGCGTCCCGTTGAAGCTGGCACGAGTGGTAGGCGCCGGCTTTCTCGGCAGCGAGGAGATGGAAGTGTCCGACTCCCAGGCCGAGGAGGTGGTCTGCGAACTGGCCAACATGATCTGCGGCTCGGTGCTGAGCCGGCTCGAAAGCGAGGAGACGTTCCGCATCACTCACCCCCAACTGGTCCCGCCGGAGCGGGGCGCCGGCTTCGAAAACGCGGCCATCAACCGCTGGTTCGACTTGGGAGATGGAATCCTCACCGTAACGCTGGAGCTTCAGCCGGCCATATGAAGACCCGGGTCCTGATCGTCGATGATTCCGCCATCGTCCGCAAGTTGCTGGCCGAGGCCTTGTCCGAAGAGAAGGACATCGAGGTCGTGGGAACCGCGCCCGACCCCTTCGTGGCCCGCGACAAAATCCTCGCGCTCAGGCCGGACGTCCTGACGCTCGACATCGAGATGCCCCGCATGGACGGCCTCACGTTCCTGAAAAAGCTAATGCACTACCAGCCGATTCCGGTGGTCGTAATCAGCTCGCTCGGGCAGGCCGGATGCCAGGCGACTCTGGAGGCTTTGCGTCTTGGCGCCGTGGAGGTGCTGGCCAAGCCCGGTGGCCCCTACTCGGTAGGCGAGTTGCGGCTGGACCTGGCGGCTAAGATCCGGGCCGCCGCCGCCGCGCGTCTCCGCCGTGCGCCAACCGCGCCAACCGCGCACCCCGCGCCGGCCGCTAAACCGGAACCGTCCCTTCCCCCGGCCGCGTTCGATCCCGATGCGATCATCGCGGTCGGCGCCTCTACCGGAGGAACCGAAGCAATTCAGGACGTGCTCACCCACATGCCCGCCGGCTGTCCCGCCATGGTAATCACCCAACACATACCGCCCGTCTTCTCGCTGGCCTTCGCTAACCGGCTGAACGAGATCTGCCCAATGGAGGTCAAGGAAGCCCGGGACGGCGATGCGGTGGTCCGCGGCCGGGCCCTGATCGCACCCGGAAACTTCCACATGTTGCTCCGCAAATCACCCGGCGGAGGCTTCCGGGTCACCGTCCAGGATGGCCCCCGCGTCTGCTACCAGCGGCCGTCCGTGGACGTCATGTTCTGCTCCGTGGCCGACGCCGCCGGTCCCCGGGCCATCGGCGTCCTGCTGACCGGAATGGGGAGCGACGGCGCCCGCGGGATGCTGAAGATGAAACAGAGCGGCGCCAGGACCATCGCGCAGGACGAGGCCAGCTGCGTGGTCTACGGAATGCCGCGGGAAGCCGTGCGCCTTGACGCGGCCGAGCAGGTCGTCCCCCTCGGCAAAATCCCCGCCGCCATCCTCGGCCAACTCAGCCGCATCGCGCGATAAGGGGCCAGAGTGGGGCGGCTCTCCAGAGCTGCGCCGGACGTCCACGTCCGGCCCCTCCGTGTTCAAAATCCAGACAGTCCATGTATTGAAACACTCCACGGAGCCAGCCCCACCTCGCGTCATCCGTTCTAAACACACATCTTCCCGGTAAGGAACCGGAATTGCTCCTCCGAAACCAGAGAAGCCAATGAATACCGACACCTACTGGCTGAACATGACCAATATCCTCCTCGGCATGGTCACGGCCATCTCCTTCCTCCTGATCCTGAAGGCCGTTGTTGCCGAGCTCGCCGCGCACCGCCACCACCGGCCGCTGAACCAGGAAGAGATCGAGCTGTAGCCCCTGCTATGCGGTGCCCCTACCTTCAGGAAACGCAGATCAGGTTCTGCCGTATCGCGGCCGGGCCCAAAATGATCGCCCGCGCCGGCGCCGGCGGGTTCGAGGAAAAGTGCTCCTCGCCCTCCTACGCTACCTGCGCGGTCTACCGCCAGCGCCCCGGCGATGCGACCGATCCTATCTGCCCACACCTGGAGACTTCGCCCGCGCAATACTGCTCGGCCGCGCCCGAAAGGCGGCCCATCCCCCGCAAGCCGCTGCCAACCGCCTGCGAGGGAGGCTGCTACCGATATTGTTTCCTCTACCGCGACCTGCTGGGAACGGCCGACGAGGCGCCAACCATCGACGGCGTCCGCGTACCGCCCGACCTCCTCTATGCCGCCAACCACCTCTGGCTCCATCGCGCCGAGGACGGCTGGTGCCACGCCGGCATCGACGGCTTTCTGGCGAAGCTGCTGGGCCGGGTCGAAGCGGTCAGCGTGATCGCGTCCAAAGGCACGCTGGCGCCGAGCGCGGTCCTTCGGGCGCACGCCCTGAACTGGCGGGTCGCGTTTCCGAATCCGCTCCGCGACGCGGTCGGGAACCCGCAACTGCGCGCTCATCCCGAATGCCTTACGGCCGACCCGTATGGAGGCGGCTGGCTGTTCGCCGGCCAGGCCGACGCGGGCTCGACCGTCGCGGCCGGGCTCCTCGCAGGAGAGGAGGCGCTTGCATGGATGACCCGCGAAATCGAGCGAATCGCGAGCCGGCTGGGCGGCCGGCCGTTCCAGGAAGGCCTGCTGGGCCGCCTGGACCGAGAAGCGTCTTTCAGCCTGTTTCAGGATTTCTGCCAATGAAGAACTATCGAGGGTCGATTCTTTTCGTTGCCGGCTTCGCCATCGCGCTGTCGGCCGGCTGGCTCGCCTTTCCCCGGGCGGAGTATGAAAGGCAGAACCAGCCGATTCAGTTCAGCCACAAAGTCCATCGCGACAAGGGCGGAATGAAGTGCGAAGACTGCCACGCCATCCGCGATGACGGGACCTTCAGCGGCATTCCCGCCGTCGACAAGTGCGCCGGCTGCCACGCCGCCCCGATGGGCACCACGGACGAAGAGAAACGGATGATCAAGCGCTACATCGAGCCGAACCGCGAGATTCCGTGGCTGGTCTACGCGCGCCAGCCGGAGAACGTGCGGTTCTCGCACGCCTTCCACGTGAAGCTGGCCAAGCTCGCCTGCGAGCGCTGCCACCAGGCGCACGGCGATTCCAACTCGCTCCCGGCCTTCGAGCGCGACCGCGTCAGCGGCTACAGCCGCGACATCCTCGGCGACCCGTCGCTTGCGAACGCGGCAAATCGCCACCCGGGCATGCAGATGGACGACTGCATTCGATGCCACCAGCAGCGCGGGGTCCAGGACAGTTGCCTGGCTTGCCACAAATAGGAGACACACATGGGACTCGGGCGGCGCGACTTATTGAAACTGGTGGGCGGCGGGGCGGCGGGCTTCTTCCTGACTCCGGTTCCGTGGAGGCTCATCGATGGCGTGGCCATCCGGACCGAAAGCTGGCCCGGCGTTCCGGATCCGCCGCGCGGCGAGGTTCGCACCAGGTACACCACCTGCACCCTCTGCCCGGCCGCCTGCGGCGTGCGCGCCCGCTGCGTCGTGGATCAGCCGGTCAGCCTGGCCGGAGTGGCCTCGCATCCTGCCAGCGCGGGCGTCCTTTGCCCGGCCGGCCTGTGCGGCCATCATCTGCCGCTGCTCCCGAACCGCCTGCGCCAGGCGCTCGCGCGCAAGGGCGATAACTTCCAACCTGTGGGCATCGACGCGGTCGCGGGAGCGGTGGCCACGGCGCTCGCGGACATGCGCCAGAACGGATCGGCCGAGCGCGTCGCAGTCCTCGACGCCCGTCCCGGCCGCACGGCTTCGTTGATGTACCGCCGCTGGCTGCGAGCCGCGCCGAACGGCACGTACCTCCTGGCGCCCTCGGCCGAAGCCACCGCGCCCATGGGAATCGACATCGCCCGCACCGGCACCGTGCTCAGCTTCGGAGCGCCTGTGCTGGACGGCTGGGGCACCCCAGGTCGCGTCCTCGAAGCACGCAAGACTTTCCGCCTCATTCAAGTCGAAACGCGGCAATCGAGGACCGCCCTGCTCGCCGATGGATGGCTGCCGATCCGTCCCGGCACCGAGGCCGCGCTCGCGCTAGGCATCGCCAACGTTCTGATCGAAGAGAAGCTGTACGACGCCGCCGCGGCGCGCAACGCCTCCGATTTCGCCGCCTATGCGGCGCTGGCCGCGCAGTTCCCTCCGCAGCGCGCCGCACAGCTCACGGGCATTCCCGCCCAGACCATCATTGCCGCGGCGCACGATTTCGTCGGCCACGGTCCCGCCATCGCAATCGCCGCGAGCGATCCCGGCGGCGGGCCGCTGGGCGAGGATGAGCAGATCGCCATCGCGGCTCTGAACGTACTCTCCGGCAGCATCGGCCGCGAGGGCGGATTCCTGCCGCGCGGAGAAGCGTCGCGCCCGGCCGGGTTCGAAGAAGCCGCCCTGGCGCCGGAGCAAGGGATCGCCGAAGTGCCCGACGCCTCCATCCGCGTCCTGATCATTGACGACGCGCGCGCCGCCGGTACGTGGTGCTGGAGCGCGATCGAGCGGAAGCTCGCCGCCACCCACATCGTCGTCGCCATGACCGAATTCCTGGAAGGCGCCGCGCAGCACGCCGATTTCGCCGTGCCCGCGCCGGCCTATCTCGAAGCGGGCGAAGACGCGCCCGCCCCTCCCGACGTTCCAGCGGCCATGTTCAGCCTGGCCGGAGCCCTTCTGAAACCCCCGCCCGAAGCCGTCGACGGCGCCGCCTTCCTGAACCAGGTGGCGGGTGGCGGACCCGCGCTGGCCGACGTGCTGAAACAGCGCGTGGCCGCGATTCACGCCTCGCGCCGTGGCGAAGTCTTCCATTACGCGGATGCCTCGCGCACCGCGGTCCGGGACGTCAAATCGGCTGCCGACCTGTGGAAGGCCCTCGAAGAAGGCGGCTGCTGGATAGACCACCAGCCGACCCCGCACGAAAAGCCGCTCTTCGCAATTCTCGGCGATGCCCCCGACCGCGTCCTCGAAGCGGCCTCGGGCCGCCTGCCCGCGGACGCCCAGTTCCCCCTCGCCCTGGTTCCCTACGGATGGCGCGGCGCCGCCGGCGGGGCGATCTCTCCGATCATGACCAAGCTGTACCAGGAATCCGACCTGCGCCCCGGCGGTGACACCATCGAGCTTCACCCCGACACGGCGCGGAAGTACGGCGTCGCCGACGGCCACGTCGCAATCGTCCAGACCCGCTGCGGCAGTTGCCAGCGCCGTGTGCGAGTCGATGAGTCCGTGATGCCGGGCGTCATCCAAGCCGAGGTCGGCCCGTCCGCGAGTGGCAATTGCCGGCCGGAGGCGTTGCTGAACGCGTGCGGCGTCGCCGGCGACGGCACATGGCGTTTGGCGCGCGCCAGTCTGAGGAGGGCATAAGCGATGGCTGCGAACAAATCGGCGCGATACGGAATGGTCATCGACCTCGACCGCTGCACCGGCTGCGGCGCCTGCATGGTGGCCTGCGCCATCGAGAACAACGTGCCGCCGGCCAACGCCAAGGCCACCGAGCGCACCGGCATCACCTGGATGCGCGTCCACCGCCTGGGCAACGGCCGCCCGTTCCCCGACAGCCGGGCCGTGTTCTTCCCCATCCTCTGCCAGCAGTGCGGCCACCACACGCCGTGCGTCGCCGTCTGCCCGCAGAACGCGGTCGAAGTGGACGCCGCGACCGGCATCGTGGACCAGATGCCGCAGCGCTGCCTCGGCTGCCGCTATTGCATGGCCGCGTGCCCCTACCATGCCCGATATTTCAACTGGTGGGATCCGGCCTGGCCTGCCGGAATGGAAAAGACGTTGAACCCGGACGTGGCGCCGCGCATGCGAGGCGTCGTCGAAAAGTGCAACCTGTGCCACGGCCGCCTGCATCGCGCCGAGTCGAAAGCGGCCGCCGAAGGACGGCGGGACATCGCCGCCAACGATTACGTTCCTGCTTGCGTCGAGGCCTGCCCCGCCAAGGCGATCACCTTCGGCGACCTTGCCGACGACCAGACCGAAGTGGCGCAGCTGGCCCGCAGCGAGGGCGCCTTCCGCCTGCTCGAAAAGCTGGGCACCGAATCGAAAGTCTATTACCGGTCCGAGCGGCCCTGGGTGCACCAGGCGGTCAAGTCCGGAATCGGAAAGGAGCCGCAACGTGGATAGGAGTTACATCGCGCGCGGATTGGAGCGCTGCACGACGCGCCGCTTCCTGATGTGGTTATTGCCCTGGACCCTACTGCTCGCCTTCGGCCTCTACGCCGCCGGCCTCTGCCTGTTCAAGGGACTCAACCAGACGAACATGGACAACCGGTTCGCCTTCGGCCTCTGGATCTTTCTCGACCTCACCGTGATCGCGCTAGGCGCGGGCGCGTTCTTTACCGGCTTCCTGGTCTACATCCTCCGTATGCATGAGCTGAAGGCCGTGATCAACAGCGCCGTGGTGATCGGCCTGGTCTGCTACAGCGGAGCGGTGAC
This sequence comes from Bryobacteraceae bacterium, assembly GCA_035602665.1. Classification (GTDB taxonomy): domain Bacteria; phylum Acidobacteriota; class Terriglobia; order Bryobacterales; family Bryobacteraceae; genus DASWZN01. The sequence goes on from DATNLV010000228.1 coordinate 13,248, forward strand.
GGTGCTGATGGTGGACGTAGGCCAGCCTCTGCGCGCCTGGTTCACCTTCTGGCACCCCAATGTCCACTCCATGCTGACCGAGGTCACGTTCTGTATCACCTGCTACCTCACGGTGCTGGCCATCGAATACCTGCCGCTGCTCCTGAAGAACCGCCGCCTGCGCCAGGTGCCGTCGTTCCTGGTATTCGAGTTCGAGCTGCATCGCGTGATGTACGTGCTGGCGGGCGTCGGCACGTTCCTCTCGTTCTTTCATCAGGGCTCGCTCGGCGGCCTCTACGGCGTGCTGCGCGGCCGGCCGTTCGCCTTCCGCGAGGCGCTGGGCGTGTGGCCTTCCACATTCTTCCTCTTCGTGCTCTCCGCCGCTGCCGTTGGACCGAGCTTCGTGCTGCTGACCACCTGGCTGGTCGAAAAGATCACCGGCCACCAGCTCGTCGAGCGCACAGTCATGCAAAAGCTCGGCCGCCTGTCGGGAGTCCTTCTGATCGTCTACGTGCTGCTCAAGACCATCGACACGCTGGTCTGGATGAACCGCACCGTGCCCGGCGAAGGCTTTTCGCCGCAGCAGTTCTACGGCTTCGAGCCCTTCGGGGTCTGGATTCTTTTCGCGGAGATCGTGGTGTTCGGCCTCCTGCCGGCGGTCGTCCTGCTCGACGCGCGCAGGCGTGCGTCGCAGGCCTGGCTGCTCACCGCGGCCGGCTTCGCCTGCTTCGGGGTTGCGCTGAACCGCTTCGTCATGACCATCCAGACGCTCGCGCTCCCGACGCTGCCCTTCGACCGCTTCCTCTCCTACTGGCCAAGCTGGCAGGAAGTCGGGACATTTCTGGCCGTGGTCGCATACGGTGTTCTGGTCTATTCGTTGTCCTACCGCTACCTGATCCTGTTTCCGCAGGAGCGGGACCTGAAGGCGAGGTGAGATCGAAATGTTTCCATGGGTGAACGGCTTCAAATGGGACGCGGGCCACGTCATCTTTCTAGGCGCTTTCTACACGGTCGTGATGATCGTGCTGGCGACCGTTGTCCGCGCCCTGGTGCGGTCCAGGCACCATGTCCGCGTCGAGAAGGTTGAAGCATTCCGGTGGAAGCAGGACTTCCACGATCTGCCGGCGCGGGACCGCCGCTGCCGCCACGAGCTGAACGGAGAAGTGGACTCGCGCCTCTGCGAGAACGGGTTCGATTGCCGCTCCTGCGCCAAGCACCCGGAGTTCGTGCAGGCTGCCGCGGCGCGGGCCGATCTGCCGAAGGGCGAATTGTTCGGGTTCCCCATGCCGCTCGACCGCCTGTACCACCGCGGCCACACCTGGGTTCGAAAGGAGAAGGACGGAACGTTGTCGGTAGGCCTCGACGAACTGGGAGCACGTCTGATCGGCAAGCCGGAACGCCTCGATCTTCCCGAACTCGGCCAGCACCTCAATGCCAACGCCACCGCATGGAGCGCCGCGCGCAACGGTGCGACGATCCGCGTGTTGGCCCCGATCGAAGGCACCGTACTCGCCACCGGAGGCCCCGACCAGGGCTGGTATCTGAAACTCCGTCCCGACGGGCCGCAGCCCGACACCCGCCACCTGCTCCGCGACGGAGAAGCCGTCCGCTGGATGTCGCGCGAGCTGGACCGTCTGCAACTTCTAGCCACCCACGGCGCCTGCCCCGCCCTGGCCGACGGCGGAGCCCTGGTCGAAGACCTCGGCGCCGCCCTACCGAAAAACGAATGGGCCGCCGTCTGCGGCGAAATGCTGTTGGAACCGTAGGGGAAGGGGGAAAACCGCCGTAGCGCAGGTTGGGGCCTCAGAGCTAATCCGTTCAGCGAGGGCGGGACGCTTTCTCACGCTCCACCTGGCGAACAATAGCCGACGCGAGTCCTCTGAGCCCTTCGGGGAGGCGCGCCGACAAGACTATCAGATCGGGCGGCTTTCCACTCAGGATCGCTACACCCTCGATGGGACTACCGTTTTTCTCAAGTGACGAATGTGTTCCCAACCCTTCTGTCTGGGCCGGAGTTCTATATTCAACCACCGCTCTGCCTCTGTAAGTCAGCTTGTCCGATGGATAGGGGCCGAACGGATACTCGCTTGCAGGAAAATCGGATCCGTCCATCAATTCGTGCACGCGGGACTTGTAGGCTGGGAACACTCGCGCAATGATTCGGACGACCTCAAGGCTGTCCCCGAGTTGGTCGCTGTGTCTTTCGGAAATCTCAATTGCCGGCCCATTAAAGCCGCGATCCTCTGGCCCGAAAATGTTGTTCCATCCGACCGGTTGGGGGCTCACATAGAGAAAATCGCCGCCGGAACCATAGACTCCCAGACAATACCAACCCCTTGGGGCAAGCACGCCAAGATCGAGGGCGGACCCGTAATAAGCGAGCGCCTTGGCCGCGGTAGGGCTAAGCGGCAGCGATTTGACTGTACCCTTGGGCGCCTCCAGCAGCTCCGCCTGGCCGACAGATCGACATCCAATGAAAGGTACCGAAACTGTCGACGCCGCAGACCCTGGAGAACTCGACGCCTCAACTTGTGTCTCCGCGCAAAGCGAAAGGTGCATGGACAGAACCCCGACGGCACAACGCAGGCTCCGCGGTGAACGGCATCTCACGAGTGACAGTCTACTACCGCGCGAACCTCGCTGTTCACGGGCGTCCCAAGAGGAGACCGACTGCGGCACAGGGCCGCCCCCGCCTCCTCACCGCTCGATCGCGTACTTCTTGATCTTCTCGTACAGCGTCGAGCGCTCGATTCCCAACGTCGCCGCCGTCTCCTTGATATTGCCGTCGTGCCGCCGCAGCGTCGCCTCGATCGCTTGTTTCTCGATCTCCTGCAGGCTGAGGTTCGTCGGCACGCTCCACGCTTTGCGGCCATCGACGGCGTGGCCGAGAAACGCGAAATCCTCCTCCGTCAGCACCCGCCCGTGGCAGGTGACAACGGCGCGCTCGATCGCATTCTCGAGCTCGCGCACATTGCCCGGCCACTCGTGATCGAGCAGCACCTTCAGCGCTCCGTCCGAAAGCTCGGCCAGGTCCTTGCGTAGCTCGTGCGCGATCCGCTCCACGAAGTGGTTGGCCAGCAGCGGAATGTCCTCGCGGCGTTCGCGCAGCGGCGGAATGCGCGCTTCGATCACGTTGAGCCGGTAGAACAGGTCGTCGCGGAAGCGGCCATCCGCCACCGCCTGCTCCAGGTTGACGTGGGTCGCGGCGATCACCCGCACGTCCACCTGCACCTCCTCGGCCCCGCCCAGCCGGTAGAACGAGCGCTCCTGCAACACGCGCAGCAGGTCCACCTGCAGCTTGGGCGAAATGTCGCCGATCTCGTCCAGGAAAATCGTGCCTCCGTCGGCTAGCTCGAACTTGCCCTTCTTGCGGTCGGCCGCGCCGGTGAAGGCGCCCTTCTCGTAACCGAACAACTCGGATTCCAGCAGCGTTTCCGCCAGCGCCGCGCAGGAGACGCCGATAAACGGTTTGCCCGCGCGCGAGCCGGAATAGTGGATCGCCCGCGCGATGAGTTCCTTCCCGGTCCCGCTTTCCCCGCGAATCAACACGGTGTTCTTCAGGCTGGCGACATCCTCGGCCAGCTGCATCAGGTCGTGCATCCGCGCGTTTTTGCTGAGGATGTCCTGGAAGCGGTACTGCCGCGTCAGCTTCTTGCGCAGGATCGCGTTCTCCCGCTGCAGGTTCTTGAGCTTGATGATGCGGCCCACCAGCAGAGAAATCTCCGCCGGGTTGCACGGCTTGACGATGTATTCCTGCGCGCCCTCCTTCATCGCGGCCACCGCGGTATCGACCGTGGCGTAGGCGGTGATGATCACCACGGATGCCTCGGGCTGGAACCTGCGGATCTCGATCATGGTTTCGATCCCGTCCAGGCCGCCCGGCATTCTCAGGTCGATGAAGTAGATCGCGTAGGGGCGCGAGCGCGCCTTGTCGATGGCCTCGCCGCCCGACGCCGCGGTATCGACGGCGTAGCCGTCCTCCCGCAGCCAGGCAGCCAGCGACTCCGCCATCAGCTCCTCGTCATCCACTACCAGGATTTCCCAATTCGCCTTCATTTGGTCTGACTCGCTACCGGGCTACCTTTGCCCTCCACATCCGCCGGCGTGGCCTGCGCAGCCAGGGGCAGCGTGACCGAGAAACAGGTGCCCTCCCCCGGCTTGCTCGTTACTTCGATGTCGCCGCCATGCTCCTGCACGATCCCGTAAGTCACCGCCAGTCCCAGCCCCACTCCCTTGCCCTCGGGCTTGGTGGTGAAAAACGGGTCGAAGATCTTCGCCAGATTCTCCGGAGCGATGCCGTCGCCATTGTCCTCCACCGCGAGCACCACCACGCCCGCATCCGGGCGAGCCCGTGTACGAATGGCGATCCGCCCCTCGCTGCGACGCTGCACTGCCGCCGCCGCGTTCAGCAGCAGATTGATGATGACCTGCTGCATCTGCGCGCTGTCGCACTCGACCGCCGGCAAATCGGCCTCCAAATCGAGAACGGTTTCGGCGCCGGCGAGCTTGAGCTTGTGCGCCACCAGGGACAGCGTCGTCCGCACCACCTTGTTCAGGTCCGCCTTGCTCCGTTGCGGCTTCGAGCGCCGCGCGAAAGACAGCAGGTCAGAAACGATCCGCCCCACGCGCCCGGTCTCGCCCACCACGATGGAGAGGTAGCGCCGAAACTCCTCCAGCCGGCCCGCCGGAACGCCATCGTCCTTCACCATGCGCTGCATGAGCATGGAGAGATTCAGCACCGTGGACACCGGGTTGTTCACTTCGTGAGCCACGCTGGCGGCAAGCTGGCCGAGCGAGGCCATGCGATCGCTCTGCAGCAATCTCTGGTGAGCGGCCTTGAGCTGTTCGGTGCGGCGCTCCACTTTTCCTTCCAGGCCCTGGTTCACTTGATTGATCTCCGCCAGGGCATCGCGCAGCCGCTCGCGCATTCGGTTGAACGAGTGCGCCAGCTGGTTCAGTTCCTCGCTGCTCTCGATCGGCTCGACGGGCTTATCGAGCTCCATCGCGCTCACGGCGTGTGTGCCGTCGATCAGCTTGCCGATCGGAACCGTGACGAAGTGATGCGTGAAGAACACGACAAACAGGCTGAGCAGCAGTATCTGGATGCCGGTGACCAGGTACACGCGCGTCTGCATGGCGCGCACTTCGCGGTCCACCGGGCTGAGGTCCAGGGCAAGGTCCAGCACCCCGAGCACGCGCACATCGGCGGGATGGGCGTGGCACGCGGACTCGCTGCATGCCTTTTCGTTGTAGATCGGCGTCACCATCACCAGGCTGCGGTGCCCGTTGCTGGCCGCGAACACGCGTACCCGCGAGCGCGACTCGATCTTCACCTTGGGTGGGACTCCGGTGTGGCAGCGGGCGCAAGGGTCTTCGGACTTGTCCAGGTCGTGCCCCGGAACCGGGTCGGTCGAGAACATCAGCCGGCCGGTCCGGTTGAAGATGCGTATGCGGTCGATGCCCTGCGTGCGGGCGATGGCCTGCATCACCTGAAAGGCGGTCTCGCGGTGGTCGCGCAGCATCGCGTGCCAGGTGGCGCTGGTGATGCCGTGAGAAAGCTGGTCCGCCCCGACGATCATGGCGTTCAGGAGCTGGCGTTCCTGGGTCTTGATATTCACCACGCCCCAAACGGCGGCGAGGACGATCACGATCACCGTGAGCGACAAGACGAGTTTCTGAGACAGCCTCTTTGGCACTTCTGACCCGAGTTCTGATTATCCTCCAAGGGCCGAGGCAGATCTACGGGTCTGAATCTACCGATAGCGCCGCGGAGAGACAATAGCCCTGGAAGGTGACGATGCGAGTGATTGCGGACCTATGCTTGATTCCGATCGGTATTGGCGTATCGGTCTCCAAGGAAATCGCCGCGTGCGAGCGCGTGCTGGCCGAGGCGGGCCTGAAGACCAGGCTGCACGCCTACGGCACCAACATCGAAGGCGAATGGGACGACGTCTTCGCCGCCATCAAGCGCTGCCACGAAGTGGTGCACGCCATGGGCGCGCCGCGCATCTCGTCGAGCCTTCGATTTGGAACCAGAACCGATCGCCCCCAGACCATGGACGACAAGGTTCACAGCGTCGAGGACAAGCTGGCGGGGGGCGGGCTTTAGCCCGCGCGGAACTTTAGTTCCGCCGTCCGCGGTGCGGGGCTAAGCCCCGCGCGGGCTCAAGCCCGCCCCCCTCAGCCCTATTCCACTCGGTCGAAAATCACCATCGTGCTGTCGAAATCGCCGCCCAGCCGCAGCGTCACCCCGCGATTCAACAGCGCGGCGCCGGTGATGGTGTCGTGCCCGTCCGCCAGCTTGCCGTCGATGGTACGTATCCGATAGACGGCCTCCGCGTCGAGTCCGCGCAGTCGCACAGCGGGCACCGGCCTGAGCAGCTGCTGGTCCTGCAGGAACGCGAACAGCACCGCCTGGCGTCCGTCCTCCGACACATATTGGTTCGCCGTGAGCGTGCCCTCGCGCGGAGAGAACAGCCTGTAGAGCCGGCCCTGCTGCACCGTCTCGCGGATGTCTTTGTAGAAACCGATCATCTGCCCGCCGAGAGTGAAATCGGCATCCGACCAGTGGTTCAGGTTCGCGCCGATTCCGAGCGACCCCATCATGGCCACCAGAAAACGGAACTTCAGCGGCGTGCTGCGGCCGTTCAGGCTCGGCACGTCCGTGACCCAGGCCATCATCACCTTGGGCGCGTACGCGGCGCTGAAGCCATCCTGGATGCGCAGCCGGTCGAAGGCTTCGGTGTTGTCCGAGGTCCACACCTGGTCCACCCGGCTCAGCATGCCCAGATCGACCCGCCCGCCGCCGCCGGAGCACGACTCGATCTCCACGCCCGGGTGCTTCTCGCGCAGCCGGTCGATGATCGCGTAAACGTTGTTCACGTACTTCACCCAGATTTCCTTCTGCTGGGCCAGCGGAGCTTCGGGCCACCCGGGCTCGCTGAAGTTCCGGTTCATATCCCACTTCAGGAACGCGATGTGATTCTGGGTGAGGAGCTGATCGAGCACGCCGAAGATGTGCTCCTTGACGTCGTCGCGCGCCATGTTCAGGATGAGCTGATTGCGGCCCTCGGTGCGGGGCCGGCCCGGGAAATGCATGGCCCAGTCGGGATGCTGCCGGTAGAGATCGCTGTCCGGATTCACCATCTCCGGCTCCACCCACAAGCCGAACTTCATGCCCAGCTTGTTGACCGTGGCGATCAGCCCGCCCAACCCGTTCGGGAACTTCTGCGGATTCACGTACCAGTCGCCCAGGCCCCGGTGATCGTCGTTGCGCTGTCCGAACCATCCGTCGTCCATGACGAACAGTTCGACGCCCAGCTTCGCCGCCTTCTCCGCCAGCGCCGTCTGTCCGGCCTCATTCACGTTGAAGGTGGTGGCTTCCCAGGAATTGTAGAGGACCGGCCGCGGATGCGGCGCCGCGCGGTCCGGCAGAATCCGCTCGCGCAGAAAACGATGCAGGATGCGCGAGCTTTCGCCGAATCCGCCGTCGGTGAACCCGGCATAGAACGGAGGCGTTTCGAGCGATTCGCCCGGCTGCAGCTGGTAACCGAAGTCGAAATCGTTGTAGCCGCCCGTGACGCTCACTCTCTGATGCGGCGTCTGCTCCACCACCAGCTTCCAGGTGCCGCTCCAACCCAGAGCGCCGAACCACACGCGTCCGTGTTCTTCGTCCGCCGCTCCGCCCTCGTCAATCGCGAACCACGGGTTGGCCTCATGGCTCGTCGTGCCGCGCCGGCTCTCCAGCACCTTCCGGCCGGTGTGTATGGGCTCGCGCGTGAGCTGCGTCTCGCCGGCCCAGCGGCCCGTCAGATAGCTCAGCCGATACCCGTCTCCGGCGGGCATGTACCACACCGCGGACTGCGCCGATTCGAGCGTCACCGGCTGCCCGGTGTCATTCGTGATCTTCACCTGCCGCCGGATGATGTCGTTGGCCGGATACACCTGGTAGACCACGTCCACCAGCAGGTTGTACCCGATGTCCTTCAGCCGCACCGTGACGGTTTCGGGCCCCAGTTCGTGCGAGACATAGCGCAGCGCCACATCGCGCACGCCGTCGCCGAAGGTGATCTTGAGACACGGCTCGGCGTACTGCATGCCGCCCCATCCGGGATACTCTTCCGGGCTCTGGCCTTCGCGCGATTCGAAGGATGCGTGGTTCATCACCGTGTGCGCGGGGCTGAAGTCCTGGGCGCGTGTGACCTTCCCGCCCCAGTAAATGTTCTGAAGCGCGCCGTTTTCGTTCAGGCCGAAAACGTAACTGGTATGCGCGGTCTCGAGCAGGAAGATCTTCGACTCGGGCACATAGCGGACCGCGCCCACAGCCGGGCATCCCATGAGCGCAACCATAGCAAATGCGCGGAAGGGTTTCATTGGCACTGAGTATAGCGGACCGATAAACGACTTCGCGACTGGTGGGGCGGCTCTCTAGAGCTGCGCCGGACTTCCACGTCCGGTCAGGCGGGTCTGGAGACCCGCTGCAGGACTGGAGTCCTGCCCCACACCTCAGTCTTCCTGCGGCTGCGCCCCGGTCTCGAGCTCCAGGCGCACGTCCTTGGGAGCGGTGCCGTTCCACTTGGTGAAAGACTCTCTCACGATGCGGAAGATCGAGCCCCGGTTTTGTCCGATCACCTTCAGCCAGCCCCAGGCTCCCTTCGGCGGGAAGTAGATGCCACGGAAAAAAATCCGCGCGATCATGTGACTGATCTTGTAGGGGACCGGCTCATCCGCGATCGACTCCAGTGCCCGGGCGGTCTCCGCGGGACTGTACGAGTTGGCCCAGGCGGAATGGACTTCGTCCTGCACCTCGGGGATGGTCATCTTCAGCGGCGTGTGGGCCATGTGAAATGGCGCGAACTCGAGCCAGTGTTTCGGCCGCGTCAGCCGCCCTTCCTTCGCCAGGCGGTCGTACAGGGGCGTCGCCGGGAACGGCGTGATCTGCCCGAAGACCGGCAGCACCGGAGGCCAGTCGCGTATCTGGCTCAACGTGCGCTCGGCGACGCCGGGCGTGTCGTTGTCCAGGCCGAAGATGAAGGACGTGATCGCGTACACGTTTCTCTGCGCCAGCCGCTGAAGCACGGCCGCGTATTCGCCGGGCTTGTTGAAGCTCTTGTTCACGCTGGCCAGGTTGGCCGGATCGAGAGACTCCATGCCGATGAAGATCCACTTCCCGCCCGAATCCGCGATCAGGTCCACCAGTTCCTGGTCGCGCAGAAGGTTGGCGCTGATCTGGGCGACCCAGGCCAGTTGCGCGCCGGCGGAGATGATGTCGCGCAGCAGCGTCTTGGTGCGCCTCACGTTGATGGCGAAGTTGTCGTCGACGAAGAAGACCGCGATCTTGCCCCGGGTGCGCTGCATACGCGCCTTCAGACGCAGCATTTCGTCCACGATGCTCCTGTTGGAGCGGAAGCGGATCGAATCGCCGAAGAATCCGGTGACGGTGCAGAAGTCGCATCCATAGGGGCAGCCGCGGCCCGATTCGATGGGGATGATGTGGAACGTCTCCCACGGCCACTTGAAGCGATGCATCATCGCGCGAAAGAACCCGGAGATCCGGTTGAACTGAGCGAGATCGAGCGACTGCCAGGGGATCTCGGGGTAGTTCTTCAGAGTCGGCTTGTGCTCTTTGCCCGATGCATCCACCGGGGCGTAGATTTCCTTCAGCCGCCCGGCTGCCGCGTCTTCGACGATAGCGGGCCAGGTTTCGTCGGCCTCGCCCAGAGCGATGGCGTCGGCATGGCGCGGCCCGCCGTCGCGGCCGAGCGCTTCATCCGGCGCCTCGGTGACGTGCGGCCCTCCCATCACCACGGGAACGCCGGCGGCGCGCACGGCGTCGGCGACGCGGTACGCCTTGGCGACCATACGGGTCATGGCGCCGATCCCCACCAGCCCGACGTGTTCGGCGAGCACATAGCGCACCAGGTCGGCATCGCTCATGGGCCGCGTGTTGCCATCGATCAGCAACACCTCATGCCCTGGCGGGGTCAGCGACTGGAGCAGAAACATCCACAGGTGTGGCATGAAATTCTTGGTCACACCGTTGTCGGGACAATAGAGAAGAATCTTCATTGGTTCACGACTTCATTGACGGACTACTTCTGGCGTGGGCGCGCCGGCTAGCAGTGTTGTCTCCAAGGCCAACGGCGCTTCCGCCGCGGCCCAGTTGCACCGATCGAGGATGGTCTCGGGTTCGTAGGTCACACCGCGGGCGAGCCGCCTTTCTTCGCGAATGGTGGTCCACAGCAAAACGGGGCCAAGCAGGAGGGCGGTCAGACGCGAGATCGTCCCGAACTCGCGGCCGATCTCCAGGCGCAGAGCGCGAATCTCGGCGCTCCCCAGTGGATTGCCACCCCTGAGCCGGTGCTCCATGGCCCACAGCAGAGCGCTATAAGAGGTGCGCAAAGGGCGCACCTCCCACTCGAATCGCTCGCGGATACGCGGGTCCGGGTGGCTCTTGTATCGCCGCCATCCTGCGAGCGTGGTGCGGCAGATGCGGAACAGGCTCGGGCCGTTGAGCTTGAAGTCCCGCCGGAAAGCCCAGTCCAGCCAGCGCTTCGAATCCTCGCGGGAAATGGCCGCGTGGCGGAAGTTGAACCGGTCCTGCCCGTGCATGTCGGCGACGTCCAGACCTTCGAGCATGCGGCCCTGGCTCAGCATTTCGGAGTAGAGCGGCGTGCCGGGGGCCGGCGTGTAGAGCATGAACTGGTGGAAGTCGGTCTGATGCGCCACGGCGTGCTCGATCTCCTTCTCAATGTTCTCGGACGTGTGGTGCTCGAGGCCGATTATCGTAGAGCCGAGCAGCTTGATGCCGTGCGAGTGCAACTCGCGCGCCAGTGTCAGGGTATCACTTCCATGCAGCTTCCCGTACGAGGCGTGCGGCGACTCGAGTCCCATCCAGATCCAGGAGATGCCCAGGCCCACCAATTCCTCGATCGAATACTGGCGGATGGCGTTGGCCGAGGCGAACACGTACAACGCCCAGGCCTTGTTCGCGCTCTTCATGCGATCCAGAAGCTCCAGCGCCCGCTTGCGATAGAGCAGGAAGTTCTCGTCCATGATGAAAAAGGACCGCGCCTTGAGGGCCGCTTCGGCTTCCGACATCACGTCAAACAGCTCGTCTCCGGTTTCGTAGAAGTTGTGGAACTTACCCTTGCCTCCGAAGAAAGCGGACGTGGCGCAGAAGTTGCAGCCCATCGGGCACCCCACCGACGGAACGATCGTCGCCGCGACCGAGCTCTCCGATTGCGGGTCGCTGATGCCCATGGCGCGGGTTCCGAATCCCGACACGATGTGCGGATGGCGTATGGGCGCGCTCTCGTCTTCGCCCAGGTAGCGGCGCATCCAGGAGATGCCTTCGCCGCGCACGAAGTGGTCGGCGTCGACCATCTGCTCGATGCCGGGCATCGCGGTGACGTGGCCGCCCACGACGATCGCGGATTTCGGCGACCGGCGCCGCACCATGCGGCACATCTCCCGGACCTTGCCGAGGTTGATGACGATCGAGGAGATCCCCACGATGTCGTACCCACCGGCGGCCAGTTCCCGCTCGAAGATGTCGCGGGTGGGGAAGTCGAGCACCGCGCATGGGGCGGAGATGTTCCGCTGGATCATCATCAGGCCCCAGGAGCGGTGGAACATCCGCAGCGAGAACGCGCCCTGCTCGCGCGTCACCTGGTTGTGATAGAGCTCCATGGGGTTGATGCGGCGGCTGCCGAACTCGTCGTCCTGGGCGTAGGGTCCGAACACGGACGTGAGGAGGATGCGGGCGCCCGAGCCCTTGGGGTGCCGCTCCAACGACCGCGCGGATAGGAGGTCAGTCACCGGCTCCCTTCGGCATCGAGGGATTCAGGCCCAGATCCAGAATCTGGAGGACCTCGCAAACTTTGCGCACCAGCGTCTGGGCACGGAACGGTTTGGACAGGAACGCGGCGGACGCGTGCAACCCGGTCTCCGCGGCTCCGGACATGAAGAGCGTTCTGGTCTCAGGATGTCGCTGGTTGAACCTGCGGTGCAGTTCGTGGCCGTCCAAACGCGGCATTTCGATGTCGGTCACGAGCAGGTGAATTGGCCCGGGGTGCTGCGTCGCAATTTCCAGCGCGTGGACGCCATCGACGGCTTCGAGCACACGACATCCGTGCGTCTGGAGAACTTGCCCGACGGTCGCCCGCACATCGGGCTCGTCGTCGGCGACCAGGACCGTCAAGTCGCTCCGTTCGCCGGCGCCCTCGAAGGCGCCCGCCGGCTGCCGCATACCCAAGGCCATGAGGACTCCACGAACCTGTCTGGCCAAATGGCCGCGCAGGACCGCCCGGATGGCCTCCGCCCAGGGAGGCACACGATCCGGCTGAGGAACGCTGCCCGAGAGGACATCTCGCCGGGCGCGGCGTCGCTCAAGAAACCTGTCTGGCTAGAATGGTAGCCCTCGCGTGCGGTGGGGGGAACTGGGCAAATACCTAGTTTTCAGAGCGAAGCGCGTGCCCTCGTGGCGTCACACGATGGAGCCCGCCGGGTCTAGCGCGTGGCTAACTTTCTCTCAAGAACCTCGCTCACCTTGCGCAACAGGTCCCGGCCGGCGAAAGGCTTGGGCAAGAACGGAGTACCTCGGGCCAGTCCGGTGTTCGACTGGCCTGACATGAACAGCGTTCTTGTCTCCGGACGCCGGTCGCTCAGCCTGCGGCTTAGTCCGCGGCCATTCAGGCGGGGCATTTCGATGTCGGTCAGCAACAGGTCGATCAGCCCTGAGTGCTGCGCGGCCACATCCAGCGCATCGACGCCGTCGACAGCCTGGAGCACTTGATATCCGGTCCTGTGGAGAAATTCGGCGACGAAGGCCCGCACCTCTGGCGCATCGTCGGCAACCAGAATCGTCCGGCCCGATTTGCGGACGCATGACGGCGAAGTGGACATCCGGACTCCTCTTTTGTACAGCCGGACGGCCTCGCCGCCCTTAGTGGGCAAGGCCGTCCGCACTGCCCCGCCCAGGGGAAGCCAGCCGCTTGTCCGCAGAGCGCGACGCTCATCCACAGGGCATGGCGGCGCTCAAGACTTGTCAAAGGAGAATAGTAGCTTGTAAGCGGTAAAGGCGTAACTGGGCAAACGACTAGACCCCTGGGGAAGCTCCGATGGGGGTGTCGCGCCTCAGGTGCCGACGAGGCCGTGTTCCAGCGCGTACTTGGTGAGTTCGGCCGTGCTACGGAGTCCCAGTCTCCGCATCACGTTCGATTTGTGAAATGCCACGGTCTTTGCGGAGATATTGAGTATCCTTGCAATCTCTTTGACGGGATGCCCTTCCGCCACCAGCTGCACAATCTCCCGCTGCCGCTCCGTGAGTTCGCCGGAGGCCTCTCCGGGCCAGAGCGGTGAACCGGGCGCATCTCCCAGGATGTCTTTTCTGACCAGCGGCGTGATGTAGGTGTGGCCTTTGAGTACCTCCTGGATGGCGGACACCAGTTCCATAGAGGCGCATCGCTTCAAGACATACCCTGACGCACCCGCGCGGAAGGCCCCGGTCACGTAAGTGGCATCCGCGTGCATGGTCACGAAAATCAACTTGGCGGCCGGCACGGTCTGGCGTAATTTGCGGGCGGCTTCGACGCCATTCAGGAGCGGCATCGAGATATCCAGCAGGATAATGTCTGGCTTCAATCGCTCGGCTGCCTCCAACAGCGAGCGGCCGTCTTCCACGGCTCCCACCACCTCGCACTCCGGTTCCAGTATCCTGCGGAGACCATCGATGACCAGCATGTGGTCGTCCGCGAGCAGAACGCGCGGCCGGCTCACGATGCCACCCTGTTCAACGGGACGCGCACGTCGATCTCGGTGCCATGACCCGCCCTGGATTGGATCGAAACGCTTCCCCCGACCAGGCGCACACGTTCGCGAATGCCAACGATGCCAAGCCCTTTCTGATCCGGCAGCAGGTCGGGGTCGAAGCCCTCTCCCTTGTCGATCACGGAAAGGACCAGGCCCTTTTTGTCTCCTCGAAGCGCGAGGGTTGCCTCGTTAGCGCCGGAATGCTTGGCGATGTTGTGCAGACACTCTTGCGCGACGCGATAGAGGCACAAGGAGACGTCGAAGGGAATGGATGCCGGCACGCCGCGGTGCGTGAACTTGAGCCGGATCGGATACAGCTTGGAGAAATCGGGGCAGTAGGCATCCAGCGCTGCGACCAGGCCGAAGTGCTCCAGGGACGAGGGGTGGAGCTGATGCGCCGCGCGCCGGAGGTCGTCCGAAAGTTGTTCGACGCGCTCACGCAGCGATCGAAGCTGGTCGCGGACCAGATCGGGCGAGCCAGGCAGGTCCCGCTCCAACAAGTTGACCTCGTTCGCCAGCATGGCCATTCGCTGGTTCATGTCGTCATGCAGCTCACGGGCCAGGCGTTTGCGCTCTTCTTCCTGTGTCGTGAACAGGCTCGCCGTCAGCCTCCGGAGTTCCTCCTGGCTCTGGCGCAGCGCGTCTTCCGCCATCTTGCGCGCGGTGATGTCGAGGCCGGTGCTGATGATGTGGATGACGGAACCGTCCGCGGCGTGGTGCGCCAGACTCGACCATGCGATGACGCGGCGCGATCCGTCTTTGCGGATCCAGCAATTCTCGTAACGGGCCGCCGTCTCCACACCATCGCGCAGCGCCGCGAACACATTCTCCGACTCATCGACTTCCTCCGGTGCGAGCAGAAAGTCGCCGAGCCGTCGGTTCTTCACCTCCTCGAAGGAAAACCCCGACGTTTCCTGGCAGGCGGCGTTGAAGCCGGTGATGGTGCCATCGGGATGGCGCACCACGATCAGGGCGCCGGAGAGATCGAGCAGGGCGGCCGAGAGGTCTCTGGCGGCGACCGCTTCATCGCGGGACAACCGCACCAGCTCCAGGCCGCGCTTCATCACGTCGATATCCAGGAGCGCCATCAGCACGCCGGCAGTCCTGTTGCCGGCCGTCGTGTGCGGCCTCATGCGAAGGGAGTACCAACGCCCATCCCGCCCCTGCACGTCTCGTTCGACCGGGCTGGCTTTGTCGATCACTTCCGAGATCAGACGGTCCAGTTCGGGAGCGTTGATGTTGGGCTTGAGGTCGCTGATGGGCCGGCCCACGTCCCCGGGGATCAGGTTCAGCAGCTTTTCCGCCGCCGGCGTGAAGCGCCGGATTCGCCGGTCGGCTCCCAGGATGACGATCGGGATGTCGACCCCCACCAGCAGATTGCTGAGATCGTCGGCGAGCTGGCCCAGTTCCGCGTTCCGATTCTGCAGTTCCTCGTTCAGCGTCGTCAGTTCTTCGTTCGAGGACTGGAGTTCTTCCTTGGCGGTCTCCAGCTCCTCGTTGGTGGCTTCCTGGCTTTCGATGATCGACTGCAACTGTTCGCGGGTGGATGCCAGCTCGTGACTCAGCACCGCGAACTGCTCGGCATCCCTGGCCCGGCTCGGTTTGCCCGATCCTTTCCGCCCGGCCTGCTCGATCAGAATCAGGAAGTCCGGCCACTTGGCGCGACGCCCGTTGATCGGGACCACCTCCACATCGACCGTTTCGGAACCGCTCTCATGGTCGAGGCGGATCCCTTCCCGCCGGACCGGAACCTTCTCCTTTTTCGCCTTGTGGAGCGCCGCGCGCAGGTCCAGCACCAGGCCCTGGCGGACGAGCTTGAAGAGGTGGAGGCTGGCCGCACCCGTCGCAGGTTGCAGGTACGAGCCGGTGTTTCCCTGGAAGTGAATGACGTGCAGGTCAGCGTCCACCACCAGCGCCGCGAGTTCGTGCCGCTGCCAGACCAGACGCTCCACCGCCTTCTGCAACTCAGGCACGGCGTCCGTTTCCGCCCGTGCGCTCTCGCGTGCCGGAGTCTCTCCCCGATCCCTGGCGGCCAATCCCGACGGCATCGCGGCCGGGACCGGATTCGGCGAATAGACCTTGTTCTTGCGCTCGACCAGGCTGAACAGGCGCGCGGACGGCCCGATGGTTTCCGACTCGCCCAGCATCAGAAAGCCACTCGGACGGAGAGCGTAGTGGAAGATCGACAGCACCCGCTTCTGCAGGATGGGTCCCATGTAGATCAGGACGTTGCGGCAACTGATCAGATCGAGCCGGGAGAACGGGGGATCCTGGCCGAGGTCGTGCCGGGCGAACACGCAACGATCACGGACCGCCTTGTCGATCCGGTAATTCGCTCCGACCTTCGCGAAGAAGCGCGCCAGGCGCTTCGGCGAGACCCCTGCCACGGCGGCTTCGGAGTAGGTGCCCAGCCTGGCTCTGTCGAGTGCGGAGGTGCTGATGTCCGTCGCGAAAATCTGACAGCGCGTGTCGTCGGCCCGGTGGTCCAGAAATTCCAGGAGTGCGATCGCGATCGAGTAGACCTCTTCCCCCGTGGAACAACCTGGCACCCAGATCCGGATCGGCTCGCCTTGCGATCCGCTCGCCAGCAGCTTCGGAAAGACGTTGCGGCGCAGCGCGGCGAAGGCTTGCGGTTCCCGGAAGAAGCTGGTCACGTGAATCAGGAGGTCCTGGCCAAGCGCTTGCGCCTCGGCGGGGTTCCGCTCGATGTCCGACGCATACTGTTCCAGACTCTTTGCCTTCTGGACGACCATACGGCGGGCGACCCGGCGCCGGATGGTGCCGGGCTTGTACAGACTGAAGTCCACGCCGGTGGCGCTTCGCAGCGCGTGGAGAATTCTGACGAGACTCTCCGAACCTTCAACGGGCTCCGGCTCCCCGGTCGCCGGCGCGGGTGAGCGCGAGAGCCGGAGAAGTTCGCGCGCCATGGCCGCGGGAGGCAGGACGAAGTCGACGCAACCTGCCGCGATCGCGCTCTCGGGCATGCCGGGGTAGGAGGCCGACTTCGGGTCCTGCGCAAAGGCAATGCCGCCCTCCGCCTTGACGGCTTCGAGGCCCGCCGTCCCGTCGGAGCCCGTTCCCGACAGGATGATGCCGATGGCTCCGCCGGCCTGATCCTCCGCCAGAGACTTCAGGAACCGGTCAACGGGCATGTGCTTAGCGGCCTGCTCCCGGGACGAGAGTCGCAGCGCCCCACGACGGAGTGTCACGTCGCGATCCGGAGGAATCACGTAGACATGATGCGGCTCTAGAGCGATGCCGTCTTCAGCCTGGGTGACGGCCATCCTGGTCGCTCGCGACAGGAGTTCGCGCAACAGGCTCTGGTGATGGGGATCGAGGTGCTGGACCACCACGAAAGCCATCTCCAAGTCGGCCGGCAAGGCTTTCAGCAGCGCCGTGCAGGCCTCCAGACCGCCCGCCGATGCACCGATCCCCACGACGGGAAACGGGAGCCTGGGCCCTACGCCGGCGTCCGGGGGCTTCGGCGATTTGGAGTTCACTCGGGCCACTTCCTCCTCCGCTGCAAAGTTATTCTTGGCTCCGTCAGGAGTGCCATGTCAAGCAGGATGGGAAGCGCAGCCGGGTCGAGCATGGGCGGCGGGGCGGGGCTGAAGACCCGCGCGGGCTGAAGCCCGCCCTCCTATACAACGCAGTCTGAGTGACGTATCATAGTAGATGAGTCGAGCGTTTCTACTCCCTCTTCGGGCTGCCTGAACTAAGTCAGACCACCTGGACTTATTTTCCTTAGGTAAGTCCCTGCCGGCAGCGAGGTGCAAAACAGATGCCATTTCGGAATTGTTTTGCGCGAACCTTCAAGGCCGCGGTGGTCTTGAGAGAAGCCCCGCCCTATTCTGGAGTCTACGGCCTTTCAAACGCCCTGGGGTGGATCTACGTGGGGGAAACCGACGACATTCAGGCTCAACTCCTCGATCTGCTGAAGGAGCCACGCACCTTCGCGGCAAACGGAGTGCCCACGGGATTCAGCTTCGAGCTTTCCTCTCCCAATGAGCGGGTCGCTCGCCAGCGCCAGATTGTTTTGGAATTCGATCCGCCCGGCAATGGCGGATCAAGATCGACACGGAAGGAGTATTGATGGTCACTTACTACGCCCTATGGCGCACGACGCATCTGCTTTGTGAGGCTGGTCTGCGCGATCAGGCTCTACTGTGCTTAGTCGCCAGGGTGCCCTTCAGTTCGCCGTCGGATCGCGACATCGTGGCGATTTCCGAGAGGGGAGCGGATAGTTGCGTGATCGCGCTGGACGAGAATCTGCTGTGGTGCCGGCTTGCGGTCCCCCAGGCGGAGCGAATCCTGCGCATGCTGCGGTCCGGGGAGCTCGCCTTGTGCGTCCGCTCCTTTGAACCGAACAGCACGCAAGTCCTGTCCGGAGCGCGCGCCCGGCTCATGCCCGTCGAGGAGGCGCCCCTGGCCGGCCTGCCGGCCGCTCGCCGTCAGCCCGCGGGCGGTTTCACGACGCCGCACCACATCCGTGCAAGCTTGAAGATCGGCCCGGAGGCCAACATCACAGAACTCCGGCACGTGCTTGGCGGACTCAGTGGAGCGCACGCCGTCGTGTAGCGTGCCAGAAACACACTACTCGGCCCGGACACCCCGCGTCAGACGCCAGGGTGTCGAGCCGAGTAGCTTTTAAGAAGGTCCTACCAGCGCTTGCCGCCGCGGCCACCACCGCCGCCGCCGCCGCCGCGATAGCCGCCCCCGCCGCCGCCGGAGCGTTCGGTCTTGGGACGAGCTTCGTTGACGTTGAGATCTCTCCCACCGAGCTCGCGGCCGTTGAGGGCAGCGATGGCCCTGTCGCCTTCGGCATCGTCCGTCATCTCGACAAATCCGAAGCCGCGGGGTTGCCCCGTATCGCGATCCGTCACGATGCTAACGCGTTGAACTGTTCCATGGGCCTCGAACAAGGCGCGAAGCGCCTCTTCCGTGGTCCCAAAACTGAGGTTTCCAACAAATATGTTCTTCATCTAGGGTTATCCTTTTCCGATTTGACGGCGGGCGAATTGGGCAGACGTGAGCGCGAAACGCAGATGGGTCTTACCGTGAATTGGCGGGATCGATCAAATCAGTTTCGAGTTTAACACAGACTAGGGCCTCCGCGCGCCTATTTTAATGCGGCTCCTGGATACGGACCACGCGGGCCCCTGCTACGTTACGCAACTGTTGCACCCGGCCCGATGGCCATACGATCTCGACCAGGTCCGCCGATGCCGCCGCGCCCAGCCCGAAATGCACGGGTCCGGCGCTGGACGAGGCATAGCCGCAGGCGGTTGTAACATGATTGTATTGCGTGCCGGCGCTGGTAACGACTTTGATCCGCGCGCCGATGGCATCGCGGTTGCTCTTGGTGCCCTCGAGCCGGAGCTCGAGCCAATGACTCGCGCCCGGGCTCTGATTCATCCAGATCTCGGCCGGAGCGCCGATCGCGCTGACCACCACGTCCAACCGCCCGTCGCCGTCCAGGTCGCCGACCGCTGAACCGCGATGCCTCTCGGGGGCCTGCGCGGCCAGTCCCGCTTCGGCGGTGAGCGCGGCAAACTTGCCGTTTCCCAGATTGCGGAACACGGTATTGGGCTGCGCCACGCTCACGCGCGGGGCGGCCTGGAGCGATTGGACATGGCCGCGAGAGACGAAGATGTCCTTCCAGCCGTCGTTGTCGAAATCGAAGATGGTGGGCGAGTAGCCCGACATCGGCATGCTGAGCGTGGCCATCCGACTGGGCCCGGTAGCGTCGATGAAGTCGCCCTTGCCGGTGTTCCTGAACAGCGGGAAGGTCTCGTCGTCGAGGGCGACCAGCGCGATGTCGGGGTAGCCGTCGTTGTCGAGATCGCGAAAATCCGCGCCCATGCCGGAGATGAGCTCGGCGTTCTCGCGCAGCGCGACGTTGGCGGGGAACGCCACCTCTTCGAACTTGCCGCCTCCTTTGTTGTGGAACAGCGAGTTGTACATCTTGTCGTTGGAGACGAAAAAGTCCACCCAGCCGTCGAGGTCGTAGTCGGCCACGCCAATGCCCATGCCCTTGCCAGGATGCGCGCGCACGCCGCACGGGGCCGAGATATCGCGGAAGGTTCCATCGCCGTTGTTGAGGTACACCTGGTTGGGCGTGGGCTTGTACATCTTTGGGTGGCAGTAATCGAGGCGGTCCCCGGATGGGCAAGCGGGCTCTGTGTCGATGTTCCAGCTCAGGTAGTTCACGACGACCAGGTCGAGCAGGCCATCATTATTGATATCGACCCAGGCTGCGCCGACGGACCAGAGCGGGCCGTATTCGGCATCGGGCTTGTTGAGCCCCGCCTGTTGGGTCACGTCCTTGAAGGTTCCGTCGCCGTTGTTGTGGTACAGCGTGTTGTGGTGGACGCCGCCGACGAAGATGTCCTCGTATCCGTCGTTGTCGTAGTCGCCGATGGCGACGCCGGTGTCGAAGCCGGTGCCTGCGAGACCGGCCTTTGCGGTGACATCGGTGAAGTGGCCCTTGCCGTCGTTTTTGAAGAGGCGGTTGTAGTACTTGGGATCGGTCTTTTTGAGGCTGCGGATGTCGGCGCCGTTGGTGAAAAAGATGTCGAGCGCGCCGTCGTTGTCGTAGTCGAAAACCGCGACGCCACCGGCCATGGTTTCCGGGGCGTGGCGCTGGGGCGTCTCGCAACTATCGAGCGTGAACGCGATCGGCCGATGGGCGAAACGGATCGGGCTCTCCGTGTTTTGGAAGCTTAGCGTGAGGCCGCCGGCCGCGAGCGCAAGGAGGACGGGGACGAGCGCGGTGTTTCGGAGCGCGGGCATCTGAGGATGATTATGGCATTGACTCCGTGGCTGGAGCCCCCTCTGATTCCAGACACCAGCGAAGACCCAGCGGCGGCCCGGCGTCAAATACAAAACGAAGCCAATAAGTTCTTTGGTTTCAGTGCAAGCGTCGGTTCGGTAATTCCAATAAACGTCGGGCGGGCCGGCGCAATTCGGACAGCGGTGGTTCGTGTCGCACGTTTCGCCCTCCGAGGCAAACATAGCGCGGCTGGGCGGAGTGAGAAGGGGAGCAGCGGGGCAAGCGATTGAGAATGCGGGGAAAGAGTTTTTTCGGAAGGCGTGACTCAGCCGCGAGGGCCACGGCGGGTCTTGAGACCCTCGGCAGGCGTGGAGGCCTGCCCCACAGGGCTGCGCTTCGCCCAAGGATAGAGGCGATTCGCCCCAGGGGTCGGCCTCTGGACGCTCGATGGAGATACTCTGGAGTTACAAGTTGCGCAAAACCCTTCTCATCTTAGGATGCTGGACCGCCTATGCATTGGTGATGGGCTCGCGGTACGTGGTGGTCCAGTCATTGGGCGGCAAGCGCGTCCATGCGGTTCGAATCCTGGTTGGCGAGCTCACGTTTGCGTGGCTTTGGGCGGCCGCGACTCCATTGCTATGGCGCTTGTCCGCCCGATTCCCCATACACAAATGGTCCGACGTGCGCCGCCTCCTCCTGCATTCGGTTTTTGCCTGTGTGTCTTCGCTGGCGATCAAGTTCGCGTATGACATAGTGTTCCTTCCGGTGATTCAACCGGAATGGGTGCCGGCGACCGGCCGGGCCGCCATGGTCTCGGTGATCGGAGCCATCGATTTCGGCACCTTGAACTACACCATGATCGTGATGGCCCAGCACGCGGTGGCGTACCTGTCGCGTTGGCGGCAATCGCTGATCCAATCGGAACGCCTGGCGAAGCTGCTGGCCGAGGCGCGGCTGCAGACTTTGCAGATGCAGCTCGAGCCACACTTTCTGTTCAACACCCTGCAATCGATCTCCCAGTTGGTCCACGAGGACCCCGACGCAGCCGAGCGCATGCTGGCTCTCTTGGGGGATATGCTTCGGAAGACCCTGGCTTGCCGCAACGGAGAGGAGATTCCGCTGCACGAGGAGCTGGGCCTGCTGCACCAGTACATCGACATACAGCAAGTGCGCTTTCGCGGAAGGCTGGAGGTTCAATGGCATGTGGATCCGACGACGGAGAATGCCGCGATCCCACCGATGCTGATGCAGCCGCTGGTGGAGAATGCCTTCCGGCACGGCCTGAACGGGTATCATACGGTGGACGTGCTGTCGATCCGGTGCGCGCGGAGGGAAGACCGGCTCCACATCGAGATCCAGGACAATGGACCTGGAAAACGTCGCTCAGATAAAGATACCGACCGTCAGGGTATGGGCCTCAAGAACGTGGCGGACAGACTCCAGTATCAGTATGGCGCCGAGCAGAGCCTTCGCTACGGGACGAACGGCGCGGATGGCTTCCGGGTCACCCTTGAGATCCCGTTTCAACTTCATGAGAACCTATCGGGTGCTGATCGTTGACGACGAGGCGCTGACGCGCCGAGCCATCCGGCGTTTGCTCGAGCCGGAGAGCGACATGGAAGTTGCCGGCGAATGCGAGGACGGCGAGCAGGCCGTAGCGGCCGTCCGGCGCCTCTCGATCGACATCCTGTTTCTAGACGTCCGGATGCCTCGCAAGGACGGTTTCCAAGTGCTGGAGTCGCTCGCCGGAGCGCATCTCCCCCTGGTGGTCTTCGTCACAGCTCACCAGGAGTTCGCGGTCCGGGCGTTCGAATTCAACTCCATCGACTATCTTCTGAAACCGTTCGACCGCACGAGATTCCTGCGGACTCTAACGCGCGTCCGCGAACGCCTCGGCGGAGCGCGGCCGCTCGAAGACAACTCGTTCGTGCCCGAAATCCTGCGCTTCCTTCGCGCCGGGTCCGGCCTGCGTATTCCGGTGAAGCAGGGAAGACGGGTGCTGCTGATCCGCCAGGAGACCATCGACTGGATCGAAGCTGCCGACAACTATCTGATCCTGCACTGCGGCAAGCAGGAGCACATCATTCGCAAGACCATCAGCAGCCTGGAAGGCATCCTGGACCCGGGCCGGTTCCTGCGGATCCACCGCTCGGCGCTGGTGAACATGGATCGCATCCAGTTCTACGAGCCCAATGCGGAGGGCGACTATACCGTGACCCTGGCCAGCGGCTCGCAACTTACGCTCAGCCGCGGCTACCGGGACCGGTTCTTCGCGAGGTTGGTGAAGACATGACTGACAGGGGCGCGATGGTGGGACAGGCACGAATTTCGCAAATGCGGCGAAATTCGAGCCAGTCCCGGGTTTGCGGCCAATTCCGGTGCGCGACGGAATCCACGACGCACTACATTAGAAGACCAGGCGCACGACGATCTGAAGCTGTCGCGAGTTACTCGGGAAGTAGTTTTGGTATTGGCCGAAAGAAGGGTTCCCAGGGACGAGGAAACTGCGACTGACGGCATCGGTCAAGAACGGCGAAACGTCAGCGAGGTAACCGCCAACGAACTGCGAGTGGTTGAAAAGGTTGAAAGCCTGCACCCCAAAATCGAGCCGTTTGTTCTCTCCGTAACCAATCCGCTTCATGAGGGCTGCATCGAAATTGTTGGTGTGGTCCAGCGGCAGAGTATTACGGCCTCCGTTGGCGAAGGCGCCGAGACCAGCCTGGATGTATCGGGCGCCCGGGTTGGTGGCCACATAGGCGACGATGTCGGGCGAGCCGGCGTCTACCACCTGGCCGGCCGCGTTGAGGGGGTTTACTCCGCTGCTGGTGCCGCTGGCGCCGGCTGGATTGACGATCGCGCGGTCGCCCGCTGTGTCGTTGTTCAGGTTGGCGTCCACACCGCTCTGCACGGTCGCGTACTCGGGCGATTGAAAGGTGTAGGTGCCGGAGATGTTCCAGTTCCCCACGAGGTTCTTCAGCACCCAGGATTGGTTCTGGAACGGCTTGAAGTCGTAAATGGGTGTCAGCGTGAAGCGGTGCCGGCGATCGAGCGCCGATGACGCCCATTCGGCGCGCATGTTCTGGAAGTCCTGGGCGCGGCGCGGAGAAAGAATGGTGGAAAAGTTAGTGGCGGTCGAGTCGTCGAAGTTATGGCTCCATGTGTAAGCCGCCAGAACCGACACATTGCGTGAAAAGCGCTTGGTCAGTTGCAGCGCCAGGCCGTTATAGCGCGAGTTGCCCCAGGGATGATAGGTGGTCAGGTTCTGTGCGAAGCCGTAAGCCGCCAGATCGTTGAACGGCTGATGGATGGTGCCACCCGGCAGGGGAGTGTTCTTGAGAGTGTCCAGCGTCAGCGTGTCGGCGGCCAGTTGAGATGCCGTCGGCATGGTCAGGTAGGTGGGAAGATTGTGCGTCGCCGTCACGGGGCTCACGATATTCAAACGGGTCTGGTTCCACAGGTGAACGCCCTTGGTGTACACGTAGCGAGCTTCGACAGTGTAGTCCTTGCCGATCAGACGCTGCACACCGAGGGTGCCGTTCAACGCATAGGGCCGGTGCTGGTCGAAGGTGTAGGAGGCGATCGACGCGCGGGCGTCCGCCTGACTTACCGCGGCGGACCCCGACGGCACAAGCCCACCGTTGGCCAGGAAATTCGAGACCGGTTGGCTCCCGTTCACGTCGAGCGTGGTCTGGTAATAGGCCGGGGACGCGTTCTGCGCCAGGTTAATGTAAGTGTTGTCGTAAGACATGCTGACGCCGCCACGGATCGACCAGACTCCGCTGTTTCCGGGCGTGTAGGCGAAGCCCAGCCGCGGCGCCCAGTTGTTTCGGTCCGATTTCGGCGAACGGAACGCGATCACGCCCGGTACGTCGGCGATGGAACTGAGGGCCTGCGCCCGGGAACCGACCGGCACGGTGACGTACTCGTACCGCAGTCCCAGGTTGAGGGTCAAGTTACGGCGAACCCGAAAGTCGTCATTCACGTAGGCGGCCGTCTGAAGATAGCCGAAAGGAGTATTGCTTGAACCGGCGCTGCGCTCGCCGGAAACGCCGCTCAGGTTGCCGCCGCTCGGCTGCTGGTCCAGTAAGTACTGCTCTAACGTGGCGTAGTCGTAATCCCCGCGCACACGCTGGACGAAATATCCCGTCAGGATAATGTCGGAGATATTGAGGCCAGCCTTGATCGTGTGGCGGCCCCAGGTCTTGGTGAGGTTCTCCTGCAACTGGGACAGATTCTCGATGGATCCACCCGGCGTATTCGGGTCGGGACCGATCTGCAACTGGAGGTCGTCGATGCCGATGTTCGGGAAAGCATCGAGACCCGGAAACTTGAAGTTTCCCGCGCCGATGTTCTGGTTATTGCGGCTATAGGACACGCGCAGTTCGTTCTCCAGGGTCGGCGAGAAGTTGTGGAACTCCGAAATCGAGACGCTGTTATTGACATTCGGGGAAGGCTCGAAGAATACCGGCAGCGCAGCCAGGAAGTCGATACCGACGGACCTATTGTAGAAGTAGCGTCCACGAAGCTGGTCCCCGGCGCTGATGTTCCAATCGATCGCGGCCACCGCGTTATAGGAGTTGTTGTAGGCCGGCGATGCAAACGAAAGCGGGCCGATGGGGATTGTCGTGCCGCCCACGGTCACCGAGTCGCTGGCGGCCGGCGCCACCGGCACGTACTGTTCGAATACTTTCAGATTCGTCTTGCTGACGCCGCCCAATCCCCCGAGGGCCGTGAGGCCGGCGCTGGTGGGTGCGAACACAGTCTGGCCCGGCTGCGCGGCCTGGCCCAGCGGGTTGTATTCGAAGTTACCGTAGTAGAACAGCTTGTCTTTACGGATGGGGCCGCCGATGCTAGCGCCCAGGCGGTTATCGTCGAAACGGGGGTTGGAACGAATGCCCTGTTGCACTTCCGTCTGGTCCACCGCATTCAGGTTGCGGTTTTGCAGATACTCGAAAAGCGAGCCGTGAATCGTGTTCGTACCCGTCTTGACAACCGCGTTGAACACGCCGCCCGAGGCGCCGCCGAACTCGGCGCTAAATTGATTCTGCACCACGTTGAACTGCGCTACCGCCTCGTTGGAGACATATACCTGCGGGCCGGTGGAGTAGTGGTTGTCGTTCATCACGCCATCGAGGTTGAACGTATTGTTCTCAGGCCGCTGGCCGGCGACGCTCGGACCGGTGCCCTGGCCGACGCCGCCGGAACTGGTGACGCCCGCGCCGAGCAGGCTCAGGTTGTAGATCCCGGCTCCGTTGACGACCTTGGAAAGGCCCGCCGAGGGCACGTCGACCGCGGCCCTGGAGTCGTAAGTGGACTGCAATTGGGCCGTGGAAGTGTCCAGCAACGCCGGGGCTTCCGTTACTTCCACCGTGGTGCTCACGGCGGCCACGGCCAGGGTCAGGTTAATCGACGAAGTGTGGTTCAGCAGCAACTGCACGCCCGCCACGGCCGCGGTGGTAAAGCCTGGCATGGTTGCCGAGACATCATAGCGTCCCACAGGGATGTTATTCAGGCGGTATTCGCCTGTGGAACTCGTTTGCGTGGTGTATTTCGCGGCGGTCTCGGTGTTGGTGGCTGTTACCACCGTTCCGACGATGCTTGCGCCGGTGGTGTCTGTTACCGTCCCTACCAGTATGCTGTCACTGGCTTGCCCAAATAGCGCCATCGTCGAAAGTGCCAGGGCGCCTCCGAGACAAAGTAGAGTAAGTGAACCGGATCGGCTCGTCATATGTGTAGCTCCCCCCTGTGTGTTGGCACCTTGACCACGCGCGCGGCATGTCGCACGCGAGTCCCCCTGAAACCCGGCCAACTATGGAATCGAGTATGGTCGGGATCGACGGAGAATGCGGCCAAAATGGGGTGACTGGCGGAATGCCGGGGCGAATTGCGGGGTGGTGGGGCGGGCGTGGCCCTGCGAGTGCGACCTGCTATGGAAGCTCGCTCGCGTGAACTGGGCGTTGCGTCATTCGGTGGCGGTGCGGTGGCTGGGGCGTGTCTGGAGACCCGCTGCAGGCGTGGACGCCTGCCCCACTTTCGTCGTGGTGATGACCACAACGCCCACCAGAACGAGCAGCGCTCCTAGGATCGTTCGCAGGCCGAGCGCTTCCCCGGCGAGGAAATAGCCGAGAAGCACCGCTATCACGGGATTCACATATGCGTAAGTGCCGACCTTGGTCGGGGACTCATGATGAATCAGCCAGACATAGGCGGTAAAGGCAACGATAGAACCGGCGACGATCAAATAGAGCAACGCGAGCCACGCTCCGCGTGAGACGGCTTCGGGACGGAACGTGCGAAACTCCCCCATGGCAGCCGCTGTTAGAGCCAGCAACACTCCTCCGGCCAGCATCTGCGCGCCCGAGCTCATGACTTTGGACGGCGGAAGCTGCAGCTTCCGCGTGAGCGCGGACGCTAGCGACCAACACATCGCCGCAACGATCAGCGCTACGGCGCCGGCCCTATCGACCGGTGCGCCGCCCAGGTTCAACGAGCGGCTCATCAGCACTGCCACGCCGGCAAGGCCGATCAGGAGCGCCGAGGCCAGTCGCAGGGTGAGCCTTTGCGTTCGCAGGATGAAGATCTCCGACAGGGCCATAAACGCCGCGATCGTGGCCATCATGACAGCCGTGATTCCGGAGGGCACACGCTGCTCGGCCCAGAACACCAGTCCGTAGTCGCCGACGAAGATCAGGGCGGCCAGCAGGAAAGCCGACGTCCATTGCCGCCCGCTTGGTGAGGGCTCGCCGCGCGCGAGCATCCAGACATAGAGAACGCTTCCGGCGATCACGAAGCGCATCGCCGCAAGCAGGAACGGCGGCACTTCCCGCACGCCGATGCGGATGGCGAGAAATGTGGATCCCCACACCAGGTAGATGATCGCGAACGCCAGGACAGTCTTCCAGGTTGGGCGGTGGCCCCTCGCTTCCATAGCTCTATCGTCGCACTGAGCGAGCGGTGCTAGCGATCCAACCACACCCGGTAGACGGCGCCGGCTTTGGGCAGGTTGACGCCGAAATCGGTCTGATCGCCGTTCAACCGGCGACGGACGGTCCAGGTTCCGTCGGAGAACACGCCTTCTTCGGCGCGGAGGAAGCGAGCTCCGTCACCGGGCTTGCGCTGGCCGGTGGCCGGAATACCGCGGCGGGCGCGGAAGCGGACGCGGGTTTCGAAACCGGCGAGCACGAATTCGCCGGGCGCGACCTGGGCGATCAGCACACGGCCTTCGCCGTCCGTTTTCGACTCGTTGCTTCCGAAGCCCCAGTTCGGGCGGTTGAATTCCACCAGAACGTCGTAGTCGCCGCAATGCAGCAACTCGGAATAGACGCGCGGGCCTTCGACCGCGGCCCTGAGCTTGCCCTCGGCCTGCCACTGGGAAATCTCGGAGACCACGGGGGCGAGTAAGTGGTAGCTGGCGGCAAGATCGGCGATGGCCTCCGGCGAGGTATTGGTCCAGCCGGTGGCGTCGAGGCCGAAGGGAGAGAAGCCGATGGTGCCGAACTCGCCGATGGCCTCGAACAGGCGGCGCGGGCCGGGATTGTCGTAGTAGGTCTCGGGGATGAAAAGCGGGTTGTCGGGCCGGCGATACGCGGTCATGGTGCGCACGTAGCTTTCGTGGCTGGGCAGGTAGATGTCGGGCGCTATGACGTCGATCGCCGGCGTGGCCGCTTTCCAGACGTCGAGCATGCCAGCGACCGGGCCGCCGCTGGGGTAATCCTCGCCGGGCCGCTCCCAACTTCCGCCTTCCGAGAGCCAGCAGTTCACGTAGAGCGGCAACTTATACGCGGCTTTGCCGGCGGCGGCAACCTCATTTACGTAGGAGGCGATGCCCCAGGCCGAGAAGGCCTCCTCGGCTTCGTCGCCGAAGACCTGCTCCCAGGTTCCGGGTTTGCGATGCAGGGCCGCGACTAACTTATCGGGAACCGCGGATTGGAACAACTTAGTAGCCTCCGGCGAGTAATCGCGCGGGGTGCCGTAGGAGCCGGACTCGTTTTCGACCTGCAGCAGAATCACGGTGCCCTGCGCCTCATCAGTTTCGCCGATGTGGTGCATCAGGGCGGTGAAGGCCGCGCGATCCGCTTCCAGCGTGGCGGGGAACCAGGGCGAGATGATGCCGGTCACGTTGCCGGCCGCGTCGATCATGGTGGGGTAGCGCTGGCGGTCCTGCTTCACCCACGCCGGGACGTAGGTGGACGCTCCGTTCTTCCAGCTTCCGAACCACAGGAAGACGAGGTGAATTTTGTGCTCGCGAGCCCAGGCGAGGATGCGGTCGACGTTGTCGAAGCGGAACTGGCCTTGCTGGGGCTCGATGTCTTCCCAATAAACGGGGATCTCCACGGTGTTGGCCCCGAGGGCTCCGATGGTTTCCCAGATCTGCGGCAGGGCCGCGGGCCAGCCGCTTGAGTTATTGACCTGGCCGCCGAGGATCAGAAAGGGCTTGCCGTCTACGAACAGTTGCCAGCCGTGCGCTTGCTTTTCGATGCGCGGCCTTTCGGCGGCCGCGAGCGCGGCGGCGATGAGGAATGAGAGAAGAACGACACGTCGCATTGTGAACTCCTTGCGGGGCTCAAGCCCCGCGCGGGCTGAAGCCCGCCCTCCCTACGGTTCGTTGATGGTTACGATGCGGTCCGCGGGCACGTCCTTCAGGACGGTCCTGGCGCCGGAGGGCCAGCGGACGGCGATCGATTCGGCGCGCTCGGCGGCGCCCAGTCCGAAATGCAGGCGCAGGTCGTTCTGCGAAAGATAGCTGCCGCCGCTGCGGACCTCGTCTATTTGCGTGCGGCCGCCGGCGGTAACCGCCACACGCGCTCCGATCGCGCTGCGGTTCGAGCGCGAGCCGGTGAGCTTAAGCAACAGCCAGTGGCCCGGAGCGCGCTGGCTCCGCTTCCAGAGCGAGGGCGGCTCGTTCTGGTTGTTGGCCACGATTTCGAGCGTGCCATCGTTGTCGATGTCGCCGATGGCGAGGCCGCGCGCCGAGTGGCGCGCCTGGAACGCCGGGCCGGCCAGCTCGGAGATGTCCTCGAAGGTACCCTTGCCGGTGTTGCGGTATAGGAGAGCGTGGTCACGGGAGTGGATGTCGATGTTCTGGCGGTCGACTTCGGGGAAAACGTGGCCGTTCACCACTACGAGTCCCTTCCAGCCGCTGTTTTCGAAGTCCAGGAAGGCGCAGCCCCAGTTCACGAAGCGCGTGTTGTGCGCGAGGCCGGCGGCTAGCGTGACGTCGTCGAACTGGCCATTGCCGGAGTTGCGGTATAGGAGCGAGCGCTCGTCGGAGAAGTCCGAGCGGAAGATGTCGAGATGGCCGCCGCCGTCATAGTCGGCGGAGGCGAGGCCCATGCCGGAGAGCTCGTGGCCGTTCTCGTCGAAGGCGACACCGCGCATGACAGCCTCTTCGGAGAATGTGCCGTCGCCCTGGTTCATGAAAAGCATGGCGGCGGTCTGATCGCCGACCACGTAGATGTCGGGCCGGCCGTCGTCGTTGACGTCCTCGGCGAGGACGGCGAGCGAGTAGTGGCCCTCCGCCTTGGCGATCCCGGAACGCTCGGAGACATCTTCGAAAGTGCCGTCGCCTTTGTTGTGATAGAGCAGGTTCTTTTCGAACGGCAGGCCGCGAGGACCGCAGTTGACAGGCATGCCGCGGTAGAAGCAATAGGGATTCGAGCCCGGCTTCGGCGTGGTGGCGAAGTCGAACTTCAGGTAGTTGGCGACGAACAGGTCTAAGTGGCCGTCGCCATCGTAATCCAGAAAAGCGCAGCCGGTGTTGTAACGAACGCGGTCCTGAGTAAGATGAGCCTTCGCAGTTACTTCTTCGAAGCGCTTTCCGCTGACGTTGTGGTAGAGACGGTTCTGGCCCCAGTAAGTGACGAATAAGTCGGTGTAACCATCGTTGTCATAATCGCCCGCGCAGACGCCTTCGGCCCAGCCGGATGAAGTAAGTCCAAGCTCGGCGGTGACGTCGGTGAAGTGGCCGTTGTGGTCGTTGTGGTACATGCGGTTCGTGCCGCCATCGCCCGAGAGGACGAAGATGTCGAGGTAGCCATCGTTATCGTAATCGATGAAGGCGACCCCGCTGCCGGTGGTCTCGATGATGTACTGCTTGGTCTTCTCGCCGCCGTTGGGGAAAGCGGCGGTGAGGCCGGCTTGGCGGGCGATGTCGCGGAAGTCGGGGAGGCTGTCCGCTTGCTGACGCGCGCGGTTCGGTGCTTGTGGCGGGGGCGCGGCGAAGAGCGCCAGCGCTAACGCGGCCGCGAGGAGCAGCGTCTCGGCACGAGTGCCGAGACGGCAGCCTGAGAGGCTGCGCCACGTCCGGAGACGATGTCTCACTTTGCGGGGGTCCCTTCGCCCAGGCGCTTCAGGAAATCGGTGAATTCGCCTTCGGGCGGATGCTGGAGCTTCTGAAGCACCTCCTGCTCGCGGCGCGCCTTGTCCATCTGGCCGGAGTTTCGATAGGCGAGCATGAGGGTGTAGTGGCC
The DNA here is from genome assembly GCA_035602665.1 of Bryobacteraceae bacterium. Lineage (GTDB taxonomy): Bacteria > Acidobacteriota > Terriglobia > Bryobacterales > Bryobacteraceae > DASWZN01. Next base: position 44,280 of record DATNLV010000228.1, read on the forward strand.
GGGCTCATTGCGCGGCTCGAGCGCCACCACGTGTTCGAGGAGGGGGATGGCCTCGGCGTACTGCTTGGCCTGCACGCGCAGCTTGCCGACGGCCAGGGCCGCTTCGGCGAAATCGGGACTCAGGTCGAGCGCTTTCTGGAAGTGCGGAAGCGCCTGGTCGGCCTTGCTCCCGGTGTTGAGGATCTGACCGATCTGGAACTCGGCCGCGGCGTCGCCGGCGTTCAGCGCCAGCTCGGCTTCGAACTCCTTCTCGGCCAGGGCGAGGGCTTCGGGATCGTGCGATTCGAGCAGGAGGGCGCGGCCCAGGCGGAAATGCAGGTTAAGCGCGCGCGGGTTCTTCGCGATGGCCTTGCGGTATTCGGCGGCGGCTTCGGTGAACCTGTTCTGCGTTTCGAAGATCTCGGCGGAAAGCTGGTTGACGCGGTACGAGGCCGGGGTCTTCTCAAACATGCGGCGCGTTACGTCGTTGAACGCTTTCATGTGGACGCGGGCGGCCTGGTAGAGCACGTCGGCGTCGTCTGGATACTTCTGTTCGAGCCGCACGGCGATGGGGAGGGCGCTCGCGCATTGGCCCTCGGTGACGTAGCACTGCGCGAGGGCGAGGCCCGCGAGACGGGAGAGGTCGGGGTTGGCGGACTTCTCGAAGCGGTCGGCCAGATCGGCGATGGCTTCGGTGCAATGACCGGTCGCGGCGCGAGAGAGCGCCAGGAATGTGCGGGCGTGGTCGTCGTTTGGATCGGCCTTGAGGGCGTCCTGCAACAGCCGGCTGGATTCGAGGTAGTGGCCTTGCTGGAAGGCGGCGACACCGCGCTCGGTAAGCGAGTCGGCGGCGAGGAGGGGGAGAGTCAGGAGGAGGAGAAGACAAAAGCTGCGGGGCTCAAGCCCCGCGCGGGCTGAAGCCCGCCCCCCGGAGCAGGCAGGAAGTTTTAGGGGAGAGGGTAGCAATCTAGTGGCCGGCGTCATCGAGCATCAGCTCCGTGTTTGAGAATCGGTGCCGCTGCTGACCTTCGTAGTAGCGGAACGAGAGCAGCGGGGGTTGGCCGGGCGCGATCTGAGCCGGGGGCGAGACGCGCTCTGACGGCGTCACGGCGAGCTCGACGACCTGGCCGGAAGCGGCGATCTCCTTGGTCAGGCGGTCGAGCGTGCCGCTGTCCCCGTTTGCGGCAAGCGTGAGTAAGACGAAGACGATCATGGTTCCTCCAGCTCTTTGAGAGCCTTTTGGGCGAGCGGCAGGCCGGGCTTGCGAGCCAGCAGGGAGCGCATCACTTCGCGCGCCTTTTCGCGTTCGCCCAGGCGGACCCAGGTGCGCGCCAGATTCAGGTACAGCGTGTCGTCGTCGGGCGCGACTTTGATTCCGTACTGGAACGCGGCGATGGCGTCGTTGGTCTGGCCGATGTTGGCGTAGAGAACCGCCAGGTTGTTGATGGCCGAGGTGTCGTCGCGGCGCACGGAGATGGCCTGCTCGAACAGATGGCGCGCTTCGTCGGTATGGCCGGCCTGAGCGAGCAGGAGCCCGAGGCCGTTGGCGGCGCCGCCGCTGCGCGGATCGGCAGCCAGCGCGCGACGGTACAGCCGCTCGGCCTCAGCGGTGTTGCCGAGCTTTTCCTGCATGCGTGCGGCGTTCTCGAGCGCGTAGGGAAGGTCCGGCCCGAGCGCCAGTGCCTTTTCGTACATGCGCAGGGCGTCGCGATGGTTGCCCGCGGCTGCTTCGACGCCGCCGAGGTCGTTCCAGGCCTCGGGCGAATCGGGATCGAGCCGGGTGACCTTTTCAATGGCCTCGCGGGCGGGTCCGAGGCGGTTGGCCTGAAGATGGATGCGGCCGATGGCCAGCAGCGTTTTGGCGTTTTCCGGCGAGCGGCGGGAGGCTTCCTCCAGGTACGGGAGGGCCTGCTCTCCGTAGCCTGCCATCCAGAGGGCTCCGCCGATTTTGAAATAGTCGCGCGCGGGCTGGCCGTGATAGACGCCTTCGAAGGGCAGCGCACGATGGTCTGGAACTGGGCTGTCTACGGTGCGGAGGTCGGATTGCAGGGTCGCCGAGCCCGGGAATTCGGCGTAGATCTTGCGGGCGCGGCCCGCGGTATCGATCAGCAGATAGAGAGGCGTGGTGAGGTCTACGCGATAGTCGAACAGGTAGCGGCGGAAGATGGCGTAGGCGGCCGTGAGATCGGCGGGGGCGGCGCGCAGATCCAACGCCTGGGTGGGGACGGGATACTGCGGCACGGGCTCGCCGGCGTGTAACACCAGCAAGGCCGGGCCGATTCTTTGCTCGGGCAAAGGCACGGGCTCCCAGAGCCACGTCGTGAAGGGGCGGGCTTGGTTGTCTACGGCCAGGTCTTGCGTCGAGACGGGTCTCGACGCGGCAGGCTTGAGAGCCTGCGCCACGGGGGCATGAGAGGACTCTTCGGTGATCTGGTAGAGGAAACCGGCAACTAGCGGGGGTAACTGCTGAACGGCGCCGCCGGGCCAGATGACTCGGACGTGCTCCGCGCGCGCTTTGTCGCCGAGACCGAAGTGCAGGCGCTTGGTGTGCTGCGAGAGATACGCCGAGCCGGCGACGACCCACTTCACCTGGCCATCCACCTCGACGCGGGCGCCGATCGCGTCGCGGTTGGATTTCGTTCCGCGCAGCTCAATGACGAGACGCTGCCTGGGCTGGCCGCAGACATTCTGGAAGAGACGGATCTGCGGGCCCATGCGGCTCTTGAGCACCAGGTCCACGTTCCCGTCGCCGTCGAAATCGAGGAAGCCGAAGGCGCGGCTGTCTTCCGCGCGGTCGATTCCGCTGGCGGCGGAAAAGTCGTAGTAGCGGCCAGCACGGCGCGCGTAGAACACGTTCGGCTCCGGACCCGCCCAACTATAATCCTGGCGGATTAACTGGTTGATGGAATTCCAGCCGTCTTCGTAAGCCGGCGACCGCCCGCTGCCGGCCGGCGACTTAGCCACCACCTGACGGTAGAAGTAACTCATTAAGTCGGTCCGGCTGTTATTCGTCAGCATGCCGCAGGAGATATAGATTTCGGGCGTGCCGTCGTTATCGAAATCGCAGCCGTCGCAGGACCAGGACCAGGCACCCATCTCGACGCCTTGCGAATCGGCAGTGTAAGTGAATGTGCCGTCGCCGTTGTTGTGGAACAGCGAATTGCCCTTGACGTGGCGGCGGTAGATGTCTCGCAACGCCGGGTCCGCCTTGGCCGGGCCGAACGCGGGATGGTTCACGATCCTCTGGCCGCAGGCGCTCCACATATTCGATACGAGAAGGTCGGGGCGGCCGTCGCCATCGTAATCGAGCCACGCCGCGCTCATGCCCGGGCCGATGTCGAGCACGCCGGCCTCCTGGGCGACGTCGCGGAAATGGCCCTCGGTGTTGAGGTAGAGATTCTTGCGGCCGAAGTCGTTGGCCACGCAGAGGTCGGGCCAGCCATCGCCGTTATAGTCGCACCAGGCGCCCGCGAAGCTGAAGCGGTTGTTGTTGTGGTCCATGCCGGTCGCGGCGGTCACGTCCTCGAAGTGCGGCGGGTCCTGATCGAGCCGGTTGCGGAAGAGGAAATTCGGCGGGCCGTTCTGCGCGTCGTGATAGGGAGTCGGATAGCGGTACGTAGCTTCGCTCTGAAAGTACACGTAGCTGCAAAGGTAGATATCGAGGCGGCCGTCGCGGTCATAATCGGCGGCCGAGACGCTGGTGAAGGTGCCCTGCGGCGCGGTGGCGAAGCGAAAGGCACCTGGGAGCAGCGTGAAGTGGCCCTTGCCATCGTTGAGAAAGAGCATGGGCTGGCCGGGCCGCAGCAGGACCAGGTCCTGACACCCGGAGTTACGGAGATCGACGAAGAGGGCGCTGGCGGTGTTGTCGAGGATGTCGAGCCCGGCCTGCTGCGAGATGTCGCGGAAGCGGCCGGTTCCATCATTCTTATAGAGGCGGTTGGGCAGGCCGCCGGGCTGGCAGACGTAGATTTCGTCGAGGCCGTCGTTGTCGATGTCGGCCACGGCGATGCCGTTCTCACCGTAGACGTCGACGCCCGTGGCGGGGTCGAGGCGCGAGCGCCAGTAAGGAACGCCCCGTGTGAGCTGCTCCTCGAAAGAGGCGACACCCGCGAAGGCCGCGGCTGTGACGTCGCGAAACCACGGTGCGGGGGCGTGGGTGCGCGTCTCCTCGATTGGATCGAGGCGCGTGATCAGGCCGTCGCTCCAGGTCTGCTTCCAGATGCCGATGCGGTGCTCGATGCGGCCCGCGTTCTGGCTGCGGATGTCGTAGCGGACGCGGTCGTCGGGCAGTCTGTAGAACCTCGCCCGGCGGACGGTGCCGAGCGAGGCCCGCCATCTCCTCCAGCCAGTGGCGATGTCTTCGCCGCGGCCGTAAACCGCGGACTCCACGTCGGGCGCGATGCTCTTGTAATCGGCGGGAGCGGGCGACGCTCCGCCGCATCCGAGAGCCAGCGGCAGGTCGCCGGTCTCAAGCGCCGAAGCCAGGCGCGCTTCGATCTCCTTGGCGGTCTTTTCCTCGGGAAACTCGTCGGTGCCGGGTTCGGCGTACGCCATGACGGCGGCGTAGGACGGCTCCTGCTTGAACTTGACCGGGAAGGGCGACGACGCGAAGCCGGGCACGGTGTAGAGCGGCGCCGCACAAACCGCCAGGAAGTCGCGACGCCTCATGGGCCGGTCTCCGCAGCGGTCAGGCGCTGGTGCTCGGCTCGCTCCGCCTGCGCCTGGTCGGGCTTGCCGAGCCGGTCGTACACGCGCGCGAGCTGGAAGTGCGCCGGGGCGTTCTTGGGATTCAGCTCCACGCTGCGGGCCAGCTCCGCCGCCGCCGCAGGCCACTCGCGCCTCTCTGCCAGCAAGACGCCGAGCTCATAGTGCGACTGCCAGAAGTTGTCGTTGAACTGGATGGAGCGGCGCAGTTCTGCCTCGATCTTCGCGGGCTCGCTCCCGGCGGCGGCGAGCGCCTTGGCGTACAGGCACGCGGACAGGTAGTTCGCCGGCTCGGCCTTCTCCCAGGCGGCGTAGGCGGCGACGATGCGGGGCAGGCGGTCGCCGGCCTGGTCGAGCATGCGCGCCAGGAAGATGTAAGGCTGCTCGATGGAAGGATCGATGCGGGTGATCTCGAGGTAGGCGTCGATGGCGTCCGTGAAGCGGCGTTGTCCGTAGGCCGCCACGCCATAGGCGAGATGCATCTGCGCGCTCGACGCCCAGCGGCGGCGTCCCTGGTCGAAGGTGGCGAGAGCGCCGGAGAAATCCCCCTTCTGCAACTGGAGCTGGCCGAGGTCGAAGACGAAGGCTTCCGTCTTGGGGTCGGCTTCCACCGCTTTGCGAAATTCGCGGAGGGCGTCTTCGGGCCGGTTCTCCGCAACGTAGGCGTGGCCGAGGAAGTTGGCGGCGCGGGCTGGAGCCTGGGGATCGGCGGCGCCGCTGGCTGCGAATCGCGCCTCCCAATCGGCGGCGTGTTTGAAGTCGCCGGTCTCGGAGTAGAAGACGGCGAGCGCGTGCTGGACGGCGGGGTTTGCGGGCGCGAGAGCGGCGGCGCGGTCAGCGGCGTCATGCGCCGGCTTCGTCTCCTTTGCGTGAAGGTAGGTCTGCGCCAGCGCGACCCAGACCAGCGCATTGTCGGGTTTCAGACGGGAGGCGTTTTCGAGGCTTTGCCTGGCTTGGACGAGGTCATTGCCATTGAGCGCGAGCAGGCCGCGGCGGAACTCGGCTTCGAAGGACTCCTGGGCCGCAAGCGCCGCTGCCGACACACATAGCAAAAGTGCCAACCACCATCTCACGCGGACCTCGCTCCTGTTGCACCGCTCCCTCGCGGTCGCGGCTCGGTTCCGGACGCCACATTCCAGTGTAGTGCGCCGCGCTAAAAAAAGCCCCCGCCACGAGGACGGGGGCTCGTCTCAGAGTTAAGACGTCTCTTAGAACCTCAGCCGGAGAGAGAGTTGGAAGTGTCGCTCGGTTCCGGGTAGGGTGGATGTAACCCTGCCTAGGTTCCCCTGGCCTGCAATGACGTACTTCAAGGGGCCATTCGGGTTAGCGGGGTCAACCGGAACTTGCTGGATATTCGCGTCCGACAGGTTAAGGTCCGGAAGGCTGAACTGCGGTGTGTTGGTCAGGTTCAGAGCCTCCGCGCGGAACTGCAGGTTCCAGCGCTCGGTGAACCGGAAGTCCTTGAATAGCGAGAAGTCGAGGTTTTTGAGGGAGGGACCGGTGTTGCTCTGCATACCGAGGTTGCCGCCGGTACCCGAAGGCGCACCGACGATCCCCGGAGCCGCAACAGCGAGGGCGGTCCAATCAAACCAGGAGGCTGGCGTGCGCCCGCCGGAGGGCGCATTATTGGGGTTCTTGCCGGCCACCAGATCGGGCATGCAGCGGTTC
>DATNLV010000234.1:0-3393 GCA_035602665.1 Bryobacteraceae bacterium
GAAGAACTCCGGGATGCCGAACACCGCCCACACGGTCAGCGCTCCGATCATCAGCACGGCCAGCGCGGCCGCCGCGATGCGCAAGCGGCGCGAGTCGAAAACCAGCGGCTTCTCGGCCCAGCGCGCCAGCGACCCCGGGTCGATTCCCGATCGCAGGTCCTCGCCGAGCATGGCGATCTGTTCGCGCAGATCGAGGCCAGGCCGCAGCTCGCTCACCGCGGCATGCCGCTCGCGAACCTCCGCCGGAGCCGCGGGTTCGAGCAGCCAGCGCGCCAGAGTTTCGGCGCCCGAGCGCAGCCGCGCCGTCGACAGCAGCTCGAACAGCGAGCCCTTGCCGAACAGGTCCAGGTCCTCGGCGTAGGGATGCGCGGGATCGTTGAAGCGCTCGCCGCCATCGCCCTGGCCGGCCCAGCGGCCCTCGATACGCGCGATGCACTTCTGGTAAAACGCCGCCAGGCGTTCGGCCCGCTTGCGGCCCCGCATCGTGCTTTCGTGGACCAGCGCCAGCGCCGCGAAGACGGCCGCCGGCGCGAACAGCCACCAGGGAGTGAACCAGTGGCGGGCTACCGCCATCCAGGCCCCCACGATTCCGGCCACCGCCACGGCCAGCTGCGCATTCCCGAGCGCGACATGACGCCGCTCGAACGCCGCCACCACCCGGCCTTGGGATTCGAGGCGCCGTGCGTACTCCGCGCGAGGATTGTCTGGGATGTCGCTCACGTAGGTCTACGGCGTAGGCTTCAGCACCAGCTCGTAGTCGTCGGACTGCGATCCCCCATCCGCGGATTCGATCTGCATGAACTGGAATGGGCCGAGCGGCGGGGCGAACTTCCGAGGCGCCTTGGTCAGTGTGCCCAGGCTGATGCTGACCATGTAGACGCCGGTGCCGATGCCTTCGATCGGGACCTCCGTGCCTGCCTGAACGAAGACCAGCCGCAAGGGAGCGCTCGGATATCCCTGTGCGGTCACGCGAACCACCGCGTCCTGCCCGCTGTGGTTGGCGATCCGGAAGCGGCCCGCGCCGGTACGTCCCTGGGGCGCCATCAACTGGGTCCCGGTGGGAAGGGAGATGGGTGCTTCCTCTTCCGCCGGCGCCGAGGACTTCTTCGCGGCGCGCGGCGCGGGCGCGGCATCGGTGTGCGGCGCCGCCTTCTTCGCGGCTCCCGCGCCCTCGAGTGGGGGCAACTGACCCTGGTTCTCCGCGCGGTTCGGCCCCGAATTGAACAGGTAGAGCCCGATCCCCACCAGCATCAGCGGGATCAGAAACGCGCTGAACTGGGCCGCGACCTGCACGGGACTCTTCTTCTTCCGGGGTGGCGGCGGGGGCGGAGTCGCGAAATGGATGGTCGGCGGCGCATCGACCGGGGCGAGGTGCGGATAGGAGGCCGGACGGTCCATCTCCCAGGCGCTGAGCGGTCGCGGCACCGCGGGCTCGTCGGATTCGAGGCCCGGGATGGGGGCCAGCGGCACGTTCGTCGCCACCAGCGGAGCCGGAACGTTCCGGTCGGCCACGTGATCGAGCACTGGAGTCAGGAGTTGCGGAGTCTCCGCGGGCGCGGGCGTTGTGCTCACGTCCTTCTTGGACGTCAGCGCGTTATACGCCTCGATGATCTCTTTAAGCTTCGCCTCCGCCATCAGCTCCAGATTGGGCTGCGTGACGAAGCGCTGCGGGTCCCAAATCCGGACCAGGTCTCTATAGGCCTGGTACACGTCTTCGGGAGAGGCCGTCGGCTCGAGGTTCAGAACCCGGTAGTATCGCTCGATTTCGGAGTCCATTTCACCGCCAGATCAAGACTCTCAATGAGCATAACCCGTCCTAATACTTCTGGCAACCGTGTGGGGCGGGACGAGAGAGTCCCGGCGAGGGCGGGGCTGAAGCCCCGCGCGGGCTGAAGCCCGCCCCCCAAAACCCCCTGCCGCCGCGAACTCACGGTCCCAACAGCGTTTACCTTGAGCCTGCCCCGGTATTCTGTTATCCTCTGTGTTGGGTTTCCCAACGATTCTGTGTCCTACCCGAGGTTCGCATGTCAGGTCATTCAAAGTGGGCGACGATCAAGCATAAGAAAGCCGCCACGGACGCCAAGCGCGGAAAGCTCTTCACGCGCGTTATCAAAGAGATTTCGATAGCCGCCCGCGGTGGCGGCGGCGACCCGGACTCCAATCCCCGCTTGCGAACCGCCATCCTGGCCGCCAAAGCGGTCTCGATGCCGCAGGAGAACATCAAGCGCGCCATCGAGCGCGGCACCGGCGAGCTCGAAGGCGGCCAGATCGACGAAGTGATGTATGAAGGCTACGGGCCGGGCGGCACGGCCGTGCTGGTGGAGGTCGCTACCGACAACCGCAACCGCACCGTCAGCGAAGTCCGGCACCTGTTCACCAAGTACGCCGGCAAGCTGGGGGTGGAGGGTAGCGTGTCGCGGCTGTTCACGCGCAAGAGCCAGGTCCTGGTCCCGATCGAGAATGCCACCGAGGAGCGGCTGATGGACACGGCGCTCGACGCCGGCGTGGAAGACATCCGCAACGACGGCACCAATTGGGTGATCCTCTCTCCGCCGGAAGCGCACCTTCCCGTGCTCGAGGCGCTGAACAAGGCCGCCATCCAGCCCGCCGAAGCGCAGGTGGTGATGGTCCCCAGCATCCTGGTGAAGCTCGAGGGCAAAGACGCCGGGACCATGCTGAAGCTCAGCGAGGCGCTCGAGGAGCACGAAGACGTGCAGAACGTCTACGCCAACTTCGATATCGACGATAGCGTCCTGGAGGCCCTGGCCCAATAGCGTGCCGGGCGGCCCATGCGGGTTCTGGGCATAGACTGCGGGACCGAGCGCACCGGTTACGGGATCATCGAAAGCGATGGCCGCAGCCACTGCCTCATCTCGACCGGAGTGATTACCACCAGCCCCAGGCAGCCGATGCATCTGCGTTTGGCCCAGATCGCGGGGCGCCTGCGCGCCCTGATTTGCGAACACGTCCCGGCCGCGGCGGCCGTCGAGGATGTCTTCTACTCGCTCAATGTGCGGACGGCGCTGAAGCTCTCGCAGGTTCGCGGAGTGGCGCTGCTGACCATCGCCGAAGCGGGTCTGGAACTGGGAGAGTATTCGCCGCTCGAGATCAAGACCAGTGTGGTGGGCTACGGCAGGGCCGAGAAAGCGCAGGTCCAGATGATGGTGAAGTCGCTGCTGCGGCTCGATCACCTGATCGAGTCGGAGGACGCCTCGGACGCGCTGGCGGTCGCGATCTGCCACGCGACGCGGGCGGCTGTGGAAAGGGCGATTGGGAAATGAGGGGCTCGTTGCTCGTCGCTCGTTGCTCGTTGCTCGTTGCCCGTTGCCCGTCGCTCGTTGCCCGTTGCATGTCGCTCGTTGCCCGTTGCTCGTTGCTCGTTGCTCGTTGCTT
>DATNLV010000240.1:0-2045 GCA_035602665.1 Bryobacteraceae bacterium
GGGATGTGCGTGGCTCGGGAGACGGTGCGGGTCAGCTCGCAGTCGAAGCCGTCCTGGACTCCGTCGGTGTCCATCGAGGTCAACAGAATTTCGCCCGCTCCCAGCGCCTCGCCGCGAGCGGCCCACTCGATGGCGTCGATGCCGGTGTCGTCGCGCCCTCCGCGCACGTACACGTGCCAGGCGCCAGGGCCGGCCCGTTTGGCGTCGATGGCGAGGACCGCGGCCTGCGCACCGAATTCCTCGCTGAGTTCCGTGATCAGCTCCGGCCGCGTTACGGCCGCGGTGTTGACGCTCACCTTGTCGGCACCCGCCAGCAGGATCTTGCGCGCATCGGCGACCGAACGGATTCCTCCGCCGACGGTAAGGGGGATGAAGACGCGCCGCGCGGTGCGGGCGACCACGTCAGCCATGGTGTCGCGGTTGTCGCTCGATGCGGTGATGTCGAGGAACACCAGCTCGTCGGCACCCTGCTGGTTGTAGCGATCGGCCAGCTCCACGGGGTCGCCCGCGTCGCGCAGGTTGACGAAGTTGACGCCCTTGACCACGCGGCCGGCGGTCACGTCGAGGCAGGGGATAATGCGCTTGGCCAGCATCAGAGCTCCACGAAGTTCTTCACGATCTTGAGTCCCAGCGGGCCCGATTTCTCAGGGTGGAACTGCACGCCGAACACGTTGGCGCTTTCGAGGACCGCGGTGTAGGGCAGCGTGTAGGTGCAGGTCGCGGCCGTGGCGGGGTTCAGCGGGACGTAGTAGCTATGGGCGAAATACAGGTAGGGGTCAGGGCCTGCGCCCGCGAGGAGCCGCGCCGGTCCCACTACGTTGTTCCAGCCCATGTGCGGCACGCGCGCGTCGGCGGGGAACCGCGTCACCGTACCCGGGAAGATCGCGAGGCCGCGCGCTTCGGGCGCTTCTTCGCTCTTTTCGAACAGGGCTTGAAGACCGAGGCAGATGCCTAGGAACGGGATGCCGGCGCGGATGCGCTCGATCAGGGCGTCGCGGACGCCGAGGTGGTCGAGCGCGCGCATCATCTGGCCGAAGTGGCCCACGCCCGGCAGGATGATTTTCTGCGCGCTCGACAGGCCGGCGGCGTCGCGGACGATGGTGTATTCGGCGCCGACTTCCTGGAGGGTGTTCTCTACCGAACGCAGGTTGCCGGCTCCGTAATCGAAGATGGCGATCATGGGCGGACCGCTCCGTTGCGGTCGCGGCTCGGTAAGGCGGGCGGTAAGGCGGGGAGAGGGGTTCTCATAGCAGCCCCTTGGTCGACGGTAGCTCGCCTCGCAGGCGTTTGTCCTTCGAGCAGGCGAAACGCATGGCGCGCGCGAAACACTTGAAGACCGCCTCCACTTTGTGGTGGCTCGAGCGGCCGTCGAGCACTTTCACGTGCAGGTTCGCTCCGGCGTGCGTGGTGAAGCCGTGGAAGAAATCTTCGAGCAGCTCGGCTTGCAGATCGCCCACCAGCCGCACCTTGACGCGGTCCTTGTAGACCAGGAACGGCCGGCCTCCCAAATCGACCGCGGCCACCGCCAGGGTCTCGTCCATGGGCATCACGAAATAGCCGGCGCGATTGATGCCGCGGCGGTCGCCCAGCGCCTGCGAAAACAGGTCGCCGAGCACGATGCCCACGTCTTCCACGGTGTGGTGCTGGTCGACGTCGAGGTCTCCGTCGGCTTTGAGGTCCAGGTCGAAGCCGCCGTGCTTGGTGAAAAGCTCGAGCATGTGGTCGAGGAATCGCACACCGGTGGAGATCTGGTAGCGGCCGCGGCCATCGATCCTCAGGCGGCCCCGGATGCGCGTCTCTTTCGTGTTGCGGTCGATGTTGGCGGTTCTCATTGTGTCACGACCAGGCCGACGAGGGCGTCGGCCGCGGACCAGGGGGGCCGCCCCACAGTTCTATCGGTTCTCATTGCGGCAGCGCGGCCTCCAGTTGGTTGATGTCGTCAAGGACGGCGATGGCGTTTTCGGCGCGGAACAATTCCAACAGTTCGGCCCTTCGCAGGCTCGTCGGCGCGGCGATGCCGATGAACGGGACGCCGGCCTGGCGGG
>DATNLV010000242.1:0-7507 GCA_035602665.1 Bryobacteraceae bacterium
CAGTTCCGCTATGACTACCTGACCCGGTTCCGCGCCGACTACCACGGCGGCCTGGACCGCATGTTGCGCGAGGGCGCCGTCTTCACCAATGCGCGGTACGCACAGTCGCCGACGGTCACCGCCGTCGGGCACAGCCTGGTAATGACGGGTGCGATGCCATCGGTCAGCGGCATCGTCGGCAATACCTGGATCGACCGCGTATCGGGCCGGCAAGTCACCAGCGTCTGCGACGACAGGTACAAGGTCGTGGGCGCCGAGACGCCTCCGCCGGGGGCACGCTGCGAGGACTGGGATCCCGCCTCACCGCGGCGCCTGCTGGTGGGCACCGTCGGCGACGAGCTCAAGAACCGCGACGGGGCCGCCAAGGTGATCGGCATCTCCCTCAAGGCCCGAAGCGCGATTCTGCCCGCGGGCCACCGCGCGGATGGCGCGTTCTGGTTCGATGACAAGAGCGGCGCGTTCATCAGCAGCACTTTCTATTGTTCGGAGCTGCCCTCCTGGGTCGCGCGCTTCAACGCTCTGGGGCTCCCGCGGGAGTACCTCGACAAAAAGTGGGAGGGATTCGAAAGTTGGGATTTCCACGCGGATCGGAGCAGTCCCAGGATCTATGAGCGGATTCCTGCCAGCCCATGGGGCAACGAACTGGTCGAGAAACTGGCGGAAGCGGCCATCGCCGGCGAGAAACTGGGACAGCGCGAGGCGACCGACCTGCTGGCGATCTCTTTTTCGTCGAACGACTACGTGGGCCACCAGACCGGCCCCGATGCTCCCGAAGTGCGCGACATGTGCATCCGGACCGACCGGCTGCTGGCCAGGCTGTTTGAAGTCATCGGCGAGAAGGTCGGCATCGAGAACGCGCTCTTCGTTCTGACCGCCGACCACGGCGTCTCGCCGGCCCCGGAAGTCCAGGCGGAGCGCAAGATGCCGGGCGGCTACATCTACGTGGACATCGAGGATCTCGTGCGCTCGGCGCTGTTCAAGAAGTTCGGTGCGAAGGATCTGGTGCTGGGGAGCGTGGACAACGCGGTCTATCTCGACTACAAAGCGCTCGGGGCGGCGAAGATCGACCTCGCGGCGGCATGCCAGGCCGCGGCCGAGGCGCTCCTGGCCGTGCCGCAGGCGCACGTGGCGCGAGTGTTCACCAGGGATCAACTGCGGCAGGGGATCGCAGCAGATCGCATTGCCAACTCGGTCCTCAATGGCTTCTATGCGCCGCGCAGCGGGGACGTCATCGCGATTTTCGAGCCCTACTGGATGCCGGCGATGAAACCGCCCACCAAGACCACGCACTTCACCCCGTACAACTACGACACGCACGTCCCGGTAGTCTTCTTCGGCGCAGGCGTCCGGCCGGGATGGCACCGCGAGAGCATTGAGGTCAATGACATCGCTCCCACCTTGTCAGCCTTGATGGACGTGGAGGCGCCGGCGGGTGCGTTTGGGCGGGTGCTCGCCAACGTGCTGGACGCGCGCCAGCCGGGGCCGGCGAATGTGTCGCGCTGACACAAACAGCTCCAGCTCCCAGACCGAACAGGTTCCGCCGATCCTGACCGCCGGACATTTCCATCCGTGAGTCCTGCCTTATACAAGATCTTCATCAGCGATTAACACCGGATTCACATGCCGATGCTAACGTGTGGCCTACGAAGCCCTCGCCGGATCTGCACTCGCTCACCGGCGACAAGCATACGAACACAGAGAAGGGGGATCACTATGCATACCAAAACGTGCGTGAAGGCCGGCCGCACTGCCCTGATGATGGCCGCGATGCTGATGGCGCCAGTCGCCGCCCTCGCCCAATATGATCTATGGAACGACGGGTTTGTCGCCCAGGATAACTCTGTCCAAATCGCACCGAGGTCAAGCGATGCAGTCTCGCTTTACACGCGTGGCAGGGGGGACTGGCCTTACCTGCCCCACGAGGTGAAACGCGACTTACTCAGGCGGAAAATCAAGTACGTCTTCGTTCTCTTCCAGGAGAACCGATCCTTTGACTTCTACTTCGGCACCTACCCCGGCGCAAATGGCCTGTTCTCTCAGCCCGCCGGCCAAACACCGGGGTTCTTCCAGCCGCTCGTTTTGACGGACGGCTCGGTAGGCACCATCTCCCCCTTCAAGATTCCCCAGTCGGTTACCGACGTCAACAATAAGACCGTACTGCTCTACCCCGAGGACACCGACTCGGTCAATCACTCCCACGTCGGTATCGATGCCAAGCTGAATCTCGATTTCTTTTATCACAACGCCCAGAATAACCGCTATGCCTTCGTCGAGGAAGGCCTGACTGGGACATTAAGCGCCGATGGCCGAACCTATACCGGACCCTTCCCGACCGAGAAACAGAAGCAAAAAGGCGAGCTGGTCGTCGGGCATGTGGACTGTGACACCGCTCCCTTTCTCTGGAACTACGCGGATCGCTTCACGCTCTTCGACAACTTCTTCGACACCGTGATCGGGCCCTCGACGCCAAACGCGATCGCCATGATCGCGGGCCAGTCCGGAAAGACGCAGTGGGTCGAGCATCCCGCACTGGGCAGCAACGTCATAACCACCAACGCCCAACTGCCCGTTACCGCCGATCCACAACCGTTCTGGGGATCCGCTCTGGACGTCCTTACCCCTCCGGGCGAGAAGCAACCCGTCGACAACCCGGGCGGAGTGAGCTCGAACCCGTCCTCCAACCTGACTTTTGCGAGTTTGCCGCTGTCTTTTATGGGGGGGATGATCGGAAGCATCACAGCCGCGGACCTGGACCCCGCCTTCGACCTCCTGGATGTTCAAGACGACATCAAGAAGATCGCCGGCGACGGTAATATGCCGGTGAACTGGGCCTGGTACCAGGACGGTTACGATCACGAACCCACCGATCCTGCCGGCCCCGCAACCAACCTCCACTACATCGCCCATCACAACGGCCCCCAATACTTCGGCTACGAGGCCAACAACCCGGTCGAGACCAAGGCGCACTTGAAGGGCCTCGGCGATTTCTATACGGCCATCAAGGCCAGCGCGCTGCCGGGCGACGGCGGCGTCTTCTACGTTCGCGGCGGATATGGCAACCTGGACGGTTTGACTCCTCGCTCACCCAGCCCGGCGGTAGAGGCCGCTTTCAAGGGCAATGACGATCACCCTGGCTACTCCGACGCCCAGATCAGCGAGGCTATGCTGGCCGATTCGATCAACGCGATCGCCAACAGCAAGTATTGGCCGGAAAGCGCCATCATCATCACCTACGATGAGACCGATGGCCTCTACGACCACACCCAGCCGGAGATTCGCTCCTTCGATCCCCTTGGAAACGCTCTCGACCAGGGTCCCCGGATTCCGGCGATCGTGATCTCGCCTTTTAGCGTCGTCCACGCCATCTCGCACGAAGCCACCGAGCATAGCTCGATCATCAAGTTCATCGACGAGCTTTTCAATCTGACTCCGCTGGCCGATCTTCCCGACGAGGCTGCGGCTCGCGCTCTGGGCCTGAAGAAATACGGCCAGCATTACCTGGGGCCTTCCGATGACCAGACGCCTGACGTCGGCGACCTCTTCTCTGCTTTTGACAACGCCCGCTTGATGCGGTTGGAGCAACCCGTCCCGGCCAGCTTCGCGACCATTCCGGCTGCTCAGGTTCTAAGCCTGCCCCACCTCGGCGCGCAAGGCTGCACCGCTCTGCATATCACCCCGACCGACATGGTCAACGGCGTCCTGATCGATCCCGCTCCGGCGGATTTCAATCCTCGCCCCAGCACCAACCCGGGTCTGCCAACATCGGGCAGTTGGCCGTCGAACTAGATCCTTGTGCCAACCGCTTGCCGGCGGTCGGATTTGCCGTCCGATCGCCGGCTTGTTACACCAGGGCCCACATGAGCTGGATTTCTACACTCTTACTTCTCATTGCATGGCTGATCGGAGCACCCGCCGCGTCCTACGCCGGGGCCACGGTCGATAAGATCAAAGCGGCCGGTTCGCTCCGCTGCGGAATCGATACCGAGGAACCTGAGTACTCCACCCAAGACGCTCACGGCAATCACTCCGCCTTCGACCTCGACATCTGCAAAGCAGTGGCCGTGGCTGTGCTCGGGCCGAAGGCCGGGTTCACCGTCGTGCCCTTCCGCGCCGAACAGGACGCCCTGAAAGCCCTCAAATCCGGCGACATCGCACTCCTCGCCACGGGATCTCCGAATCTCATCAATACGGCCAACCCGGGCTTCGGCTTCGCGCGGCCCGTCTTCTATGACTACCAGGGCTTTCTTGTGAATCGGACCCTCGGTATCGCTTCCCCGAAGGACCTCGCTGGGAAGAAAGTGTGTTTCCTCGGCGGCACCGAGATCGAAACCCAGGTCGAAGGCTACATGATGCGCGAGAAGATCAAGTGGCTGCCCTTTCCCTTCCAGGAAGAAGGCGAGATGGAAGCGGCGTTCATCACACGCAACTGCGCCGCCATCACCGCCGACGTCTCGCAGCTGGCGTACGAGCGGATCGCCTTCAAGGGCCTGGCTCGGGATTTCGAAATCCTGCCCGACGTCATCGCCAAGGATCCGTTGGCGCCCGCCTATCGCCTCGACGACCCGCAATGGACCGCCATCGTCAACTGGACCGTCGAAGCCTTGATCCAAGCCGAGGAGAGCGGCGTGACACTGGCGAACCTGGCCGGGATGAAGCAGAGCGACGATCCCGTGATCCGGCGTTTGCTGGGCGTCCAGCGCGGCTACGGCCAATTCGTCGGGCTCGACGACGCTTGGGCCGCACGCGTGATCGAAAGCGTGGGCAACTACGGCGAGATCTTCGAGCGCGACCTCGGCTCCGGGTCGGTGATGAAGCTGGCCCGCGGCCCGAACAACCTCTGGACGCAAGGCGGACTCATGTACGCGCTGCCCATCCGCTGAGGTCCCTGTCCAGCCGTCCTGCCAGGTCCCAGGTCACAGAAATGATGGAGCCACCCTCCGGAATGGAACCGGAGACCTGCTGATTACGAAAAGTATGGACCGGCTCCGAGCCCTCCACTCACTCCGTGCCGATGTGCCCAATATCAACAACTTGGGGAAACTGCTTTCGCTCAGGCAGTAAACCCAAGATGGATCAACAACTACGGTTCTGGCACAGCTCTGGCTCAGGAGGTTGTGGTCTCGCCTGAACTCGGGGGCCGGCTCAGTTGCCCGATGCCCCCTGCAAACAGGCGCACACTGGCCTCCTGGCGACCCACCGCGCGAGTTTGGCGTGCGAAGCGGGGCCGGCGGGTAGAAACAAGGCCCTGCCCGCTCTACCGGTCCGGCGCGGCGCCTTTCAGATATGATCGAGCATTCTGCAATTCGAGCCGCTCCGTGTCGGCGCGGCCACACAAACCGAGCAGGTCGCGGTACCGCTTCACCGCGTGCTTCTGGTCCCCCGAGAGCTCGGCCGCTCGCGCCGCTCCGTAGGTCGCGTTGAAGCGCCCGGGGAAACGGCGCAGTACCGCTTCGAACTCGGCCAGCGCCAACTCGGGACGGTCCAGCTCCAGGAACAATTCGCCCAGGAGTTCGCGCGCCGGCAAGACCGGCCCGGGTGTGACAGGATGCTTCTCCGCGCTGTCTTCAAGCTCCGCCGCGGAGCGCATTGTGTGAAGGGCCGAGACGTCGTCTCCTTGGGAGTGCTCGGCCCACGCGGTCGCCGATAACCTCTGGATCTCAACCTGCGCGCCCCAATCGTATTGCCCCTCGACTTGCGCCAACGCGCGTCGAATTGCTGCGAGCCTGTCGATTTCGGCTCGCGCCGCGGCGGGGTTGCCGCTCCGGGCCGCGCCCAGTGCCCGGGCGAAATGCGTGATCGCCTCCGCATAAGGGAACTCGCTCCAGGCGATTGAGGACGGCCGGACTTCGAGCGACGCCGCAACCGACCAGCGGCGGCGCTCAAGCGCGTAGCGCGCTGGAATCGCGGCCAGAGCGTATCCCGCCTGGAACACGTTCTGATCCACGCTGGTGATGGCCGCCGTACGTTCCACCAGACTTCTGGCAGCCGAGTCGCGGCAGGTTTGCAGGTACGCATAGACCAGGTAATCCATTGCATGCAGCTCATCCTGCGACGCAAACCTGGGCGACGTGTTGCCAAGATGGGCTCGCGCGGCGGAGGCCGATGCCAGGTTGGACTCGATGGAATCGTCCCACAGCCCCAGCGCCGTGAAGATGTGCGACGGCATATGGAGGGCGTGTGGCACGGCAGGGGCAGTCTTGGCATACGACCGCGCCGCCGGCAGAGCCAGCGCAGCAAGCTGCGGCGAGTCGTACGCGTGAATCAGGTAATGGGCGATGCCGGGATGGTTGGGCTGCTCCGGCAGGATGCGATCCAGAATCACGGCCGCCCGCTTTTGGTTGGCGTACGTCTTGTCCGTGGCGGATGCGGTCCCGAGCAGCGAAAGGGCGAAAAAGATGGCGGCCTCCCGGTCCTCGGGGTATCTCTCCGAG
Source organism: Bryobacteraceae bacterium (assembly GCA_035602665.1). Lineage (GTDB taxonomy): Bacteria > Acidobacteriota > Terriglobia > Bryobacterales > Bryobacteraceae > DASWZN01. Next base: position 6,432 of record DATNLV010000242.1, read on the forward strand.
AGGCGTTCCATAGCCTTCCGCCACGCCAAGGCTCGCGCGCCGTGCGAACGCGTATTCGAATCACGGTAGAACGCCTCGAGCGCGACGATGTAGTCGCGCTCGCGCTGTGTCTTCGCGGCTGCCGATTTAGCCTTCTCGACATCCGCTTGTCCCTTCGCCAGGTCGACCGGGGCTGGAGGAGCCCACAGTGGATGATAGAGGCTCATTGCCATGCCCCAATAGGCCATCGCGCAGCCCGGATCGATCTCAGCCACTTCCGTGAACGTCCTGCTGGCCTCGTCATACCAGAACGAGTGCAGCAGGGCCACGCCCCGGTCGAACACCTTCTGCGCCGCGGGCGAACAGGACACCGGGAAATGTACCGCCCCGACGTCATGTCCGGAATGACCCTCCTGGCTGCCCGAGAGCGGTCCCATCAACATCAGGATCGCCGCAGTTGTGCGAAACAACCTAGCGATCACTCTGCTCATTTCCGTCGTCCGGGATGCGTATAAGTGAATGGCGCAGGATGTAGTCGGCCACGGCAACTCCGAGCCCTTGACCGTCCTCGCATGCGCTCCGGAAATGGATACCACCGACGATGCGAGCGTTCTTCACCTCATCGAGTGCCGCGGTGAAGCTGGAGAAGGAACGCGACACACCCGGCATCCCGTCCGAGGTCACGCTGAATTGCGTGTCGTTGCCGAAGTAAGCTGAAAGCACGCGCCCGGCCGCGCCGCTCACACACGAGTGGGCGGATGGATACTCCGGAAATGGAGGCGTTGGAATGAGCGGCAGCCAAGCCGGGTCGGCCACTGTTTCCGGGTTTCCATCCGTGTCGCCGAGTTGGATTGCCGTAACCGGCCGCCAGGAAACGTACGTGTACTTCGCATCCCAGCATCCGGTCACAGCGTCGGCCAAGGCAAGATTCAAGTACGCCAGCAAGCGCGCATTTTCGAGCAGGCTGAAGTCGCGTGCAGTGCTCAGCGAAGTCGCGACTGGATCCCAGAAGTCCACGGGGCTGGCGGATTGCCAGAAATGAGCATACAACGTCTCATCAGCGCTGCGGGTCGCGCTGTTGGCCGCCCCTAGTGACA
>DATNLV010000253.1:0-9951 GCA_035602665.1 Bryobacteraceae bacterium
GAGCCGATGGCGGTGGCGGGCGGCAAGCTGTATGTGCGCTATGGTTGCGATAACTGCCATGGTCGCATCTGCCCGACTTTGAACCGGCTCTACATGCAGCAGGTGGGGCTGGCCGATGGGCGCGTTGTAAGGGCCGACGAGGCCTATCTGCGCGAATCGATTCTCGACCCCGGTGCCAAGATCGTAGCCGGCTATCCCAACCTGATGCCTAGCTTCCGCGGCGTGCTCAGCGAGTTGGAGGTGCTCGAACTCATCGCTTACATCCGCTCGCTCGGCACTCCCGCCCTGGCGGGCGAAGGCGCGGGAATCGGCGCGGGCCAGGGCATGGGCACCGCGTCCGGGATCGCGGCGCCAGACGAGCGCGAGCAGCAGGGAAGTGAGAACGCCCACCCGCCTGACGCCAACCCGCACGTCACGCAGAGCGACCGCTCTTCCGAGATTCAGAAGCGCGAAGGCGGCGAAGTGAGGACCCAGTAATGGCCGCGTCTACCGAACCTCTTGTCGGACGCACCCCGAACTATCTGAACGCGGAGCACACCGTCAAATCGTGGTTACTTACGACGGATCACAAGCGCATCGCCCTGCTTTACCTGGTGAGCATCACCTTGATGTTCGTGCTGGGCGGCATTTTTGCCATGCTGATCCGCATCGAGCTCATTACACCCCAAGGCGACTTACTCAGCTCGGACAGTTACAACCGCGCATTCAGCATGCACGGGATCATCATGATCTTCTTCTTCCTGGTCCCGTCCATACCGGCGACGCTCGGCAACTTCCTGGTGCCGATGATGGTGGGCGCGCGCGACCTGGCGTTCCCGCGCATCAACCTGCTGAGCTGGTATCTGTATATCGCCGCCGCGACGGTAATGCTGTACGTGATGGTCACGGGCGGCGTGGACACCGGCTGGACGTTCTACGCCCCGTTCAGCTCGCTATTTTCGAACGGGCGGGTCACGCTGACGGTGGTGGCGGTCTTCATCGCCGGGTTTTCGAGCATCCTCACCGGGCTCAACTTCATCGTCACCATTCACACCATGCGCGCGCCGGGGATGACCTGGGGGCGGCTACCCCTGTTCCTGTGGTCGCACTATGCGACGGCCGTCATCATGGTGCTGGCCACTCCAGTGCTGGCCGTAACGATGATGATGCTGGGACTGGAGCACGTTTTCCACATCGGTATCTTCGACCCCGCGCTGGGTGGCGACCCGATTCTCTTCCAGCACCTGTTCTGGTTCTACTCCCATCCGGCGGTCTACATCATGATTCTTCCCGGCATGGGCGTGGTCAGCGAGTTGATTGCTTGCTTCTCGCGCAAGCGAGTCTTCGGTTACGGCTTCGTTGCCTTCGCGAGCCTGGCGATCGCCATCCTGAGCTTTCTGGTCTGGGGCCACCACATGTTCGTCTCGGGCCAGTCGGTTTATGCCGGGATGGTGTTTTCGATCCTCAGCTTCCTGGTTGCGGTACCGTCGGCTATCAAGGTGTTCAACTGGACGGCGACCATGTACAAGGGCTCGATCTCGTATGATACGCCGATGTTATACGCCCTCGGTTTCATCGGCCTGTTTACGATGGGCGGTCTGACGGGGATGATGCTGGCCACGCTCGGGATCGACGTTCACGTACACGACACTTACTTTGTCATCGCGCACTTCCACTACATCATGGTGGGAGGTGCGGTTATGGCCTATATGGGCGGCCTCCATTACTGGTGGCCGAAAATCAGCGGCCGGATGTATCCGGAAGTGTGGGGACGGACTTCGGCCACCATCATCTTCCTCGGTTTCAACCTGACCTTCTTCCCTCAGTTCATCGCGGGCTATCTGGGAATGCCGCGACGGTACCACGCCTATTCGCCTGAGTTCCAGGTCTACAACGTGCTCTCTTCCGCGGGGGCATCGATCCTGGCGGTGGGGTATCTGATGCCGCTGATCTACTTCTTCTGGTCGATTCGTCATGGACTGCGCGCGCCGGCAAATCCCTGGGGGGCGACGGGACTGGAGTGGAAGACGGCATCACCGCCGCCCACGGAGAACTTCGAGCAGCCGCCGATCGTGCTCGAGGAAGCCTACCACTATTCCGATGAGGAGGCGCCCATTGCCTGAAGCCGCCGCATCGCCGATCCACAGCCCCATGAAGCACCAGTTTGAGACGCTGGCACAGCAGCACCACGCCGACACGCTCGGCATGTGGGTGTTCCTGGGAACCGAAGTGCTGTTCTTCGGCGGTCTCATTACGGCCTACGTATTGTATCGCACGGCTTACTCAGCGGCATTCGCCCATGCGAGCCTGACCCTCGACATCGTCTCTGGAACCATCATGACCGTGGTTCTGCTGGGCAGCAGCCTGACGATGGCGATGGCCGTCCACGCCGCGCACCTTGGCAACCGCCGAGCGCTGGCGGTGTTTCTGATTCTCACCATCGTGCTGGGCCTGGGGTTCCTGGGGATCAAGGGCCATGAGTATTACCAGAAGTGGGAGGACCACCACATCCCCGGTCCGAGTTTCGTCTGGGACGGGCCGGACGCCCGCGCGGCGCAGTTGTTCCTCTACTTCTACTTCGCCCTGACCGGTTTGCACGCCCTGCACATGATTATCGGCGCCGGCATCATGGGCGTGTTGCTGCTCCAGAATGCGCTGGGGCGCGTTCGGACTTACACCGTTGAAGTCAGCGGCCTGTATTGGCACTTTGTCGATATCGTCTGGATCTTTTTGTTCCCGTTGCTCTATCTGGTGGACCGGCACAAGTAACTTATGCCCAGCACTTCGACTTACTACAAGATCTTCGCGCTGTTGATGATTCTGGCGTTCGCCACCACCGGGATCGCCTTCATCGACCTGGGCATCTTCAACCCTATCGTGGCGATGCTGATCGCGGTGACGAAAGCCACGCTGGTGGTGCTCTTCTTCATGCATGTCCGCTATCAGGGGCGGCTGACGTTCGTGTTCGCGATCGCGGGCTTTTGTTGGCTCCTGATTCTGCTCCTGCTGATCTCCACGGACTATCTCACGCGGGCCTGGCTGCCTATCCCCGGGGCGATTCCGCCGATGGGGTTCTGAGACAATCGTTCATGGGTGAGGTTGCGACCGGTTCGGGCTTTCCGAAGCACTTCGATGGTAAGCGCTACTACAATCCAGGCGCTCCACAGGCAGCCGGATTTCTGGACGTCCTCCGATGGAAGATCACCAGCCGGCCGCAACGGTCGCCGCGTTTCATCTCCGACGTTGAGCAATCGAACCCACCCGGCAGCGTCGAAGGCAGCGAGTTGCGCGTCACTCTGGTGAATCACTCGACCGTGCTCCTTCAGCTACCCGGCTTCAACGTCTTGACGGACCCCATCTGGTCGGAGCGAGCCAGTCCCCTGTCCTGGATAGGTCCGCGACGACACAGAAAGCCGGGAGTATCTTGGGAGGACCTGCCACTTATCGATGCGGTACTGATCAGCCACAATCATTACGACCACCTTGACCTGCCGACGCTACGCCGGTTGGCCGCTCTCGGAAATTCCACTTTCATCGTTCCATCTGGCGTGGGGCGATTGCTTCGTTCGGAGAAGATAGGGCCGACCCACGAGTTAGACTGGGGCGAATCCGTGTCACTGGCGGGTTTCGACATACACTCGGTCCCGGCCATGCATTTCTCAAGCCGGACCATGCTGGACCTCAACACAACCGCGTGGTGCGGGTATGTCATCGAACGTCAGAATCAGTGCGTCTACTTCGCGGGGGATACTGCGTTCGGGAGTCATTTTGCCCAGATCCGGGAGAAATTCGGTCCGCCGCGGCTCGCGCTGCTGCCGATCGGGGCTTACGAGCCGCGCTGGTTCATGTCGCGGGTGCACATGGGCCCCGATGAGGCGCTCAGGGCGCACGAGATACTCGGCGCCCAGACCAGCGTCGCGATCCACCACGGAACATTCCAGCTGACGGATGAGGCTATCGATACCCCGAAGAAAGAACTTACTGCCGGCGCGCGGGATGGCTCGTTCGTGGTCCTCGATAACGGCCAGTTTGCCGAGATTCCATGATCATCGACAGGCACACGCTTGCCCTGGTGAGCATTACCGGCAGTTCGCTCGACGTGCTTGGCGCGCTGTATCTCGCCTACGATCTGCTGGGCGGGGAACATGGACCGCTTCGGACCCTCACGCGGGGAGTTACTTACGGCGCGTTGTTCGGAGCCGGGTACGGCCTCGCCCTCGGGCCGGTCTTTGGGCTCGCGAGCGGCGTCGCGCACGGCGTGACCCTCGCTTGGGAGTACTCCCGCGCTTCGAGGCATCTTCCCAAGCCGGGTTTCTGGCAGGACACCGCCATGAGCGCGATTCGCGGCGCCGGCTTTGGACTGGGAGCGGCTTACTTATATGGAGGCACGTTTGGCGTCGCGTTCGGCGTTCTGAGTACCCTGGGGCAGGTCGTGGCCTACCGCCTCGGTATCCGGCCAACCATCGACTATCAGCCCGCTTCCCGGCCGCGTGTAACTAAGAGTCACATCCTCGCGGCGGCGAATCGCACGGTCGGCTACGCCGTGGCCGGATACGTCAGCGCCCTGGCGTCGCATCATCGAGAAAACGCGCTGAGCGTCGGTGTGACGGCTGGACTGGCAATCGGAGTGGTAACGGCGATCGCAAGCACGTTCACCCCCTTTGTCGAATGGACCGCCGACCATGTTCCGGAGAAGCGCATGGGGGTCTACGGGGTTGCCCTGATCCTGGTGGGCTTCGCGATGCAATCCGTACAATACTGGCTGACGCTTCTCGACGTGAACGTTCGATAGATCGAAGCCGTGAGAAGATCAGGTAGGAACGATGCCTGACACTGGCGCCCGCTTCGTCGTCCAGATGCACGACGCTTCGCAGCTCCATTACGACTTCCGCCTTCAGGTCGGCGACGTGATGGTTTCGTGGGCCGTTCCCAAAGGGCCCTCCATGAACCCCGCCGAGAAGCGGCTCGCCATGATGACCGAGGACCATCCGCTCGATTACGCCAGCTTCGAGGGCGTCATACCGGAGGGCAGCTACGGGGCGGGAACGGTGATGGTGTGGGACAACGGCACCTGGGAACCCGAGGGCTCGAAGCCGGCCCGCGAGCAGATCGACGGCGGAGAGCTCAAGTTCAAGTTGCACGGCGCCAAGCTCCGCGGCAGCTTTGCGCTGGTGCACACCCACTTCGGATCCAAGAAGGATGGCCGGTCCTGGCTGCTCATCAAGCACCGCGATCAGGACGCCGACCCGGCCTTCGACATCAAAACGCTGGCATGGTCCGTGCTCAGCCGCCGCACGATGCGGGAGATCGCCGAGGGCTGATGGCGCTCGAACAGTATCGCGGCAAACGAAAATTCGAGAAGACGCCCGAGCCGGCGCCGGAGCCGGTTCGCGCCAAGGGCGGGAACACTTTCGTGGTGCAGCAGCATGACGCCACACGGCTGCACTGGGACCTCCGCCTCGAAATCGACGGCGTGCTGGTCTCCTGGCCCGTGCCGAAGGGGCCTTCGCTGAACCCGGCCGATAAGCGGCTCGCGGTCCACACCGAAGATCATCCGCTCGAATATGCGCGCTTCGAGGGAGTCATTCCCGAGAAGAACTACGGCGCGGGCCCGGTGCAGGTTTGGGACGCCGGCACCTACGAAATGGAGGGCGATCTCAGCGCCGCGGAGCAGCTCGCGCGCGGGGAGCTGAAGTTCAAGCTGCATGGGCGCAAGCTGCGCGGCAGTTTCGCGCTGGTCCACACGGGCAAGCGCGCCCAGGATCCGAAGGACCGCAGGAACTGGCTGCTCATCAAGCACGCGGACCAATACGCGGATGCGAACTGGGACATCGGGACGCTCGACTGGTCCGTGCTCACCGGCCGCACCATCAAGGAGATCGAGGATGGCCTCTCCGGCCGCGCCGCCACGGCCGCCGATTTGCCGGGGGCGCGGAAGGCGCCGCTGCCGGCGCAGATCGAGCCAGCGCTCGCCACGCTGATCGACAAGCCCTTCACGGATCCCGCCTGGATCTTCGAACTGAAGTGGGACGGCATGCGCGTGCTGGCCTCCGTCCACAACGGCAAGGTTGAACTGCGGTCGCGCACCGGCCGCGTCGTGACGTCCCAATTCCCGGAGCTGGAGGCGCTGCCCGCGCGGATCGCGGCGGAACAGGCCGTCCTCGATGGCGAGGTCGTCGTGCTCGACGAGGAAGGCCGGCCGGACTTTTCGCGGCTGCAGCATCGCATGGGCGTCGAGCGGCCCTCGCCCACGCTGGTGGCTGAAGCGCCTGTCGTCTACTACGTCTTCGACCTGCTTTACGCCGACGGCTACGACCTGCGCGGCGTGCCGCTGGTCGAGCGCAAGGATTTCCTGCGCCGCATCCTGCTTCCCGAGGACCCGCTGCGATACTCGAGCCACGTGGCGGGCGAGGGCGAGGCGCTGTACAAACTGGCGCGAGAGAAAGGCCTCGAAGGCATCGTGGGCAAGCAGGCGCGCAGCACCTACCCCGACGGGCGCAGCGCCCAGTGGGTGAAGCTCAAAACCACTGCCGAAGTGGACGCGGTGGTGGGCGGGTTCACCGCGCCGCGCGGAGGCCGCGAACACTTCGGCGCTCTGCTGGCCGGCCTCTACGACGGTGCGCGGCTGCGCTTCATCGGTGGCGTCGGGACCGGCTTCGACCAGGCCACGCAGGAAGAAGTTGCGCGGCAGCTCAAACCGCTGATCGCCAAAGATTCGCCCTTCGCCGAGCCGCCCGCCACGCGCGAGAAGGCCACCTGGATCGAGCCCAAGCTGGCCGCGCGCGTGCGCTTCGCGGGCTGGACCGCGGAGACGCACCTGCGCGCTCCGGTGTTCCTGGGGATGCGGCCGGACATCGACCCGAAGGAGTGCACCTTCAGCGCGGAGACGCCGAAAGCGCAGCGGTCGCTGGCCGGCGAAATCGCCGCCGCCAAAGGCGACGACGTCACGCTCGAGGTGGAAGGCCGCAAGCTGCGCCTCACGCACCTGAACAAAGTCTTCTTCCCCGAAGTGGGCCTCGCCAAGCGCGACCTGCTGAGCTACTACGCAAGCGTTTCCGGCCTGATCCTGCCGTTCCTGAGCCAGCGCCCGCTGGTGCTGCGGCGCCTGCCGGACGGCGTAGGCGGCGGCCTGTTCTACCAGAAGGAAGCGGGCAAGATGCCGGAGTGGATCGAGACGGTCACCATCCCGAGCGAGGGGAAGAACATCCGCTACGTGGTGTGCAACAACGTCGCCACGCTGCTCTGGCTAACGCATCTGGGATGCATCGATCACGATCCGTGGGCCAGCCGCATCGACGATCTGGAGCATCCCGATTACATCTTCATCGATCTCGACCCGTCCGAGGGCACGCCGTTCTCCTCGGTGGTCGATGTGGCGCGCGAGGTGTGCGGGGTGCTCGCGCAGGCGGGCATGAAGTTCTACGTGAAGACTTCGGGCGCCAGCGGCATCCACATCTTCCTGCCGATCGAGCGGGTTTACACCTTCGAGCAGGCGGCCATGTTCGGCCAGGTGGTCTCGCGCATGGCGGCGGCGCGCATTCCGGAGAAGTCCACCTTCGAGCGGACGGTCGCGAAGCGCCCGCGCGGCAGCGTGCTGCTGGATTACGCGCAGCTCGCCTACAGCCGGCCGCTAGCCTCGGTCTACAGCGTGCGGCCGGAGGCGCAGGCCTCTGTGTCGGCGCCCATCACGCCGCAGGAGTTGAAACCCACGCTGACCCCGGCGCGGTTCACCCTGAAGAACATGCCGGAACGACTGGAGAAGGCCGGCGACCTGTGGGCCGATTTCTGGCGCTCGCGGCAGCGGATCGAGCCGGCGCTGGAAAGACTGAAGGCGCGCTGAGGCGCGCCGCTCGTCGCTCGTGGCTCGTCGCCCGTCGATCCTGGGCGGCATGCGGAGGCTTCGCACCGCAAATCATTCCGGGCGCGTAGCGGCACAACTCGCACACGGGATCAACGGGCAACGAGCGTCTTCCATCTACGCCGCCCCGCGGCTCTTCAAAGCGCGCTTGCGCGGGGACGCGGCGGGCTCGTCTTCTACGACGTGAATCTCCGTCGCGTGGATGTCCGTGGTGGGCTCGGGCGGCTTGCGTCCGGAGGCGGCCAGGCTGCGCTGCAACGCGTCCATCAGGTCCACCACCGGCGCCAGCTTCTGCGGGCGTACCGCGCGCACTTCCTGGCCCTGTCGCTTGGCATCGATCAGTTCCAGCACCTTCTTCTGGTAGTTGTCGTGGAACTTCTCGGGCTCGAACGGGGCCGCCAGGTTCTCCACCAGCCGCTCGGCAAGCTCGATCTCCTGCGGGCGGATTTCCACCTTGTCGGGTTGGCCGTATTCGGCAAGATGATTAAGCTCGTTCTCGTAGTAGACGGTGTGCAGCGTCAGGCCGTGATCGCGCGGGCGGATCACCACCAGATACTCGTGCTGGTGCATGGATAGTTTCGCCAGGGCCGCATAGCCGGCTTTGTCGAGCGTTTGCACCAGCAGGTCGTAGGCCTTGCGCCCCGGCTCCTCCGGCGTCAGGTAGTAAGAGGCGTCGAAGTAGATCGGGTCCACCTCGGCGAGCTTGACGAACTGCACGATCTCCATGTTGCGGTCGGAGGGCAGCTCGATCTTCTTCAGCTCCTCGGGATCGACTTCGATGTAGGTGTCCTGCGCCTCTTCGTAACCCTTGACGATCTCGCTGCGTTCGACCACGCGTTGATCGTGCGGGCACCACAGCTGCTGGCGGATGCGCGTGCCGCAGGGCTTGTGGATCTGGTGAAAGCTGACGTGCTCGCGCCGGGCGGCGGCGAACAGCTTGATGGGCACCGAGATCAGCCCAAAAGTGAGAAACCCCTTCCAGACGGTAGAAGCCATACGGGTGCGCCCCCCTATCGCGCCGTCCCTGCGGTGGCTAACCGCATGATAGCGCAAGGGACGGCGCCGTAGCTAGACCCGGTTCGAGCCTGCCTCCCGCGCTAGCGCGAGAGGTTCAGAAGGATGCTCCCGATCTTGTTGAACGCGTCGACGATCGCGTTGCTGTCGCTCGCCGGAAAGTACTGTCCTGCGTTCTGGCTCTGATTGTAGGTGCTCGCACTGTTGTACTTGTTTTGACCGGGGTCGTTGGCCACCCTCGACAGCAGCATATCGTCGGTTCCGCCGTTTCCGGAGTAGCCGATTGTGTAAATCGTGGGGTTCACGTTCCAGGAGTTAGTGCCGATGTCGCTGCGAATCCGGTTCGCTGCATTGTCCACGGCATTCCACGCGGCGATGTTCAATTGCTGCCCCAGCGCGCTGTCGCTGACACCGTTCACGTTGGCGTTTATACCTGTCCCGGCCGGGAAGCCCGTCGCTGTGGAGTAGGTGTACCCATTGCCAAGGGCGGTCAAATTGTTCCCAAATACGTCCCATGGCGGAAGTTTTGACAGGTCAAGGTAGCCGGTGTGGTAAGAGCTGTTGACGCTAAGGCTGTTGCTTGTGCTGCCGGCTCCCGACAGGGAAAGGCAGTCCGTGACAGACGAATTGTCGATTCCATTGGTAAACGATTGGTCCGTTCCGGCCCATTGCAGCGACCAGGCGGAGCTACCGCTGCCGCCCGCAAAGGTTTTCGTATCGGTGCTCGCCATCTGAATCAGGCCGTTGAGGTTGCTGGTAAAGCTGCTCGGGGCGCCGCCGGCTCCCATGATGCCAATCATCTGGTTCGCCTGCTTGCCGGTCATGGAGGCCGGGACCGCCGTGTTTAAGGGGTTGTAGTAGCAGGAGGACTTGCCAACTGTCGGGACCGGCGTCGGGCTGGCATTGGCGAACGGCGCTTTGGGTCCCAGCAGCAGATTGCTGCCGGGCGAAAGCACGCCCGAGACAGGATAGCTGACCACGTCCGACATGGTCGCGCTTAGGGCATCGGGGCTGTTGAGATACGCGTCGAACATGTTCGGCACGCCGTCCGTGAAGAGTACGATGACGCTCCTATTGACGTCATAGCCGTTCGCCGACAT
>DATNLV010000262.1:0-6102 GCA_035602665.1 Bryobacteraceae bacterium
CCTGGTCCGCTGCCGACGCCCTCGTCGGCCTGGTCGTCGTACCGGCCAGCTTGATTCAGCGGCGAGAAAGCGGGTCCAGGGGGACCCGCGCGGACCAGGGGGTCCGCCCCACAATCCAATCGCGGTTTGAGCTACCGCCGGAATTCCATGTCGTAGGCCACCAGGAAATCGACCGAGGGCGCTTCGACGCCCAGCAGACGGAGCCCGTTGGTCACCTGGCCGCGGTGATAGCTCTGGTGGCTCAAGACGTGGAAGATCGCACGGTAGAGCGGGTAGGTCCAGGTCTCGCCCTTCCCGTTGACGTAGGTGAAGGGGCGCTCCAGGTCCTCGTCGCGCAGGCCGTCCACAAACGCGCGTAGCTCGCCTTCAACCGCGCTCCAGCGCTCGGCGATCGCGGCCAGCGTGGGGAACTCTTCGGCGGCCATCAGCGATCGCGGCGACCGCCCGCGCCATCGCTCCAGCCAGATCCACTCCGCCGCAACCATGTGCGCCAGGGTGTCGCGCACCTGCAGAAACTGCTCCTGGGAGAGCGCGGCGCAGGCTTGAAGCTGCCGGTCGCGGGCCCAGTAGTTGTGGTCGATGTGTTCGCCGAGAATGGTTCGAACGGTCATGATTTCCCCGGCAGGCCGGCGGCGGCGATCTGAGCGATGTCGAGCAGTTCGGGCGGCTCGGCGGCGGCCGCGGCCAGGCCGTCGCGCAGCATGGTATTGCAGAAGGGACAGGCGGTGGCGACGACGCCGGCTCCGGTCGAGAGCAGTTGCTCCGCCCGCTCGCGGTTGACCCGCTTGCCCTTCTCCTCGCCCAGAAAGACCAGCCCGCCGCCCGCGCCGCAGCAGAATCCACGCTCCCGCGCGCGGGCCGGTTCCACCAGCTTCGCGCGGCGCTCGATCACGGCGCGAGGCTGATCGTAAACGTTGCGGTAGCGGCCCAGGTAGCAGGCATCGTGATACACGACCGTGCGTCCATCGGCCGGCCCCGCCGGCAGCGCCGCGCCGAGCCGCGCCAGCAACTCGCTGTGATGTTCGATGGGAACGGTCCCGCCGGCCTCGGCCCAATCCTGTCCGATGGTGCGCACGCAGTGGGGGCAGATCGAGACCATCTTCTTCACGCCGCTCTGCCGGATGTGCTCGAGGTTCTGCTCGGCGAGCTGGGCGAACAGCAGGTCGTTGCCGAGCCGCCGCACCGGATCGCCCGAGCAGCGCTCGCGGCGCAGAACGCCGAAGCCGACGCCCAGATGGCGGAGGACTTCGGCCAGCGCCACCACGATCTCGCGGCCGCGCGGATCGTAGGAACCCATGCAGCCCATCCACAGGCAATATTCCTGCGAGCCGTCGAACCACGGCAGGCCGCTTTTCTGAATAAACTTCTCGCGCTCGCTGTGCGCGAAGCCGAGAGCGTTGCCGTGACGTTCGAGCTTGAGGAACAGGTCGGTGCCGGAGGAGTCTTCCCACTTGCCGGTGTTGACCGCGCCGCGCCGCAGGCCAATGATGACGGGCAGGTGCTGCACGCCCACCGGGCACTGAAACTCGCACGCGCCGCAGGTGGTGCACTGAAACGCGGCTTCCATCGAAAGATGCTTGCCGAGCAGGGGCTCGTCGCCGGCGGGCCCAAACTCGTTCAGGTACGCGCGCGCGCCCAGAACGATCTCTTTGGGGTTGAGCTGCTTGTCCGTGTTGTAGGCGGGGCAGTGCTCGGTGCAGCGGCCGCATTCGACGCAGGTGTACGCCTGCAGGGCCACGATCCGTGTCACGTCCTTACCGGTGTCGAGGCCGAAGTCCTCATCGCCGGCCAGCGGCGGGATGCGGCTGAAACCTTCGCGCTTCAGGAACACAGTCAGCGGGCTCAGCGCGAGGTGCAGATGCTTGCTGTGCGGGATCAGGGGAAGGAAGAACAGGAGCGCCAGCGTGTGCGCCCACCAGTCGGCTTTGATGCCGGGCCGCCAGAACTCCACCAGGTAGGTCGCCATCAGCGCGAAGATCAGGAACGCGATCAGGCCGGATTCCGGCGACAGCGGTTCGAGCCAGCGCGGCCGGACCACGAAGCGGCGCACGGCCAGGCCGGCGATCGAGACTGCCACCGCGACCGCGAACACGGCGACGATGGCGAAGTAGAAGCGGCCGAAGCCCTCGCGGTCGAGAAATGCGAGTCCGAAGGCTGTCGCGAAATGGTTGAGTGTGATCAGGGCGAACAGGCAGAAGCCCCAGAAGACCAGGGCGTGTGCCAGGCCCGGCAGCAGGCGCTGGCGGATGACGAGCCGCTGGAATACCACCTCGCCCAAGAATCGCCGCAGGCGGGGGCCCACCGGGGCGAGCGAGAAATCCGCGTCGGGCTTCGAACGCAGAATGACGCGGATCACCCGGGCGAAGGGACGCAGGAACCCGTAGACCGCGGCGACAAGAAAGACCAGCAACAACACCCGTTCGGCTGAGGAGAAGCGCATCGGATTCCTGGTCCGAATGTAACACGCCCCATACAGGCTAGAATCGGACCTGGGGGTAATTCGTGCGGCTCATTCTGGCGGGGGTGGCCGGCTTCATCGGCTCGCACCTTGCCGATCGTTTGCTGGCTGAAGGACACTCGGTCGTCGGCGTCGACAACTTCCTGACCGGGTCGCCAGCCAACATCGAGCACTTGCAGGCCAATCCGCGCTTCGACTTCGTCCAGCAGGACGTCTGCGAGCCCTTCGATGCGCCCGGCGCGGTGGATGGCGTGCTCAACCTCGCCTCGCCCGCGAGCCCGAAAGACTACCTCGAACATCCCCTCGAGACGCTGGCGGTGGGCTCTTCCGGGACCCGCAACCTGATCGAGGTGGCGCGCCGGCACAATGCCCGCTTCCTGCTTTGTTCCACCTCGGAGTGTTACGGCGATCCGCTCGAACACCCGCAAAGCGAGACTTACTGGGGTAACGTGAATCCCGTGGGACCGCGCTCCTGTTACGACGAGAGTAAGCGCTTTGCCGAGGCACTTACCATGGCGGCGCACCGCACTTACAAGCTGCGCTCTAACATCGCGCGGATTTTCAACACTTACGGGCCGCGCATGAAGCTCGACGACGGCCGCGTAGTTCCCGCGTTTCTTGGCCAGGCATTGCGCGGCCAGCCAATTACTATCTTCGGCGACGGTTTGCAGACGCGCAGCTTCTGCTATGTCAGCGACCTTGTGGATGGCCTCTGCCGGCTGATGCTTTCCGACGAGCGCTATCCGGTGAATCTCGGCAACCCTTGCGAGATGACCATCCTCGATTTCGCGCGCCGGATTCAGGCTCTTACGGGGAGCGCCAACCCGATCGTGTTCGAGCGCCTGCCGGAGGATGACCCGAAGCGCCGCCAGCCCGATATCAGCAAGGCCAAGCGCCTGCTGGGTTGGGAGCCGGTGGTGGCGCTCGACGACGGCCTGCGCGAGACCATCGCTTACTTCCGCGGCCTCGCCTCAACGCACCAGCCCGCCGCCATAGTGTAAGTCGTAGAGCTTTGTGCCGGCACGCGAGATCGTCTCATCACCGAAGAAGCTGTCGAGCTTGCCTTGGGCGCGGTTGGTGTAACTGTACGCGCCATCATCGACCCGCCGCGGCCCCCGAAACGGTTCCTCCGCGGCGACGCGCATCAGGGCCATGTGCAGAAGCTTGACCGCCGCGTCCACGTCTTTGGAATCCAGGCCCGGAGGAATGGTGCCGGCATAACTCATCGTCCAGACGGGCTTGCCGGATTCATACACCATCTCCTGACCCGCAAACTGGGCCTCACCCACATAAATGTCACGATACAGAAAAGGCCCTTGCGCGTATTCGAGCTGGTGTGTCCCGGCGAGGACCGGTTTCACCGCGGCGCTGTCCCCCTGGGCGTAAGTGTGTTTCTTCGCCTCCACCAGGAAGCGCGCCAGCGTTGTGTTCTTGGACGCGTCCTGGGTCCAGGCCGCTCCGGCGCCGAGTAACAGGAGTAGTACGCAGGAAGTTCTCATGTCGGTAGGGTACCTTGGTTCAGCAGCACTTCGCCCGGGTGTAGCGCGCGCGCAGCCGCTCATCGCTGAAACGCCTCCACTCGGCCGCCGAGTGCGGACGGCCGTGCGCGGCCAGGTGGCGGCGGTACGCGCTCTCGTCCGCCAGTTCCCGCACCAGCGCCATCACCAGTGCGCCGAGCTTCTTCAGCCGCTTCATACGCGCTCCGCGTCGAGCGTGGTCTGGACAAACGGCGCCTCGTTCAAGGCCGCCGGCCGCGTCCCACGCAGGATGCCCGTCCACACCCGCGCGGAATCGAGCAGGATCGTTGCCACCAGCACCAGGAACACGCCGCACACCACCGCGTCCAGGCGGTCGTTGAAGATGAGCCTGCGCGTCTGGGCGGATTGTGCGGGGTTAAGCGCACCGAGTTTGGCGGCGTGGGCCAGAAACCCCACGTTCGCCAGCGGCGAGAAGATCTTCTGCCAGCCCGCGGCAAACGTCACCACCACCAGCCACGCCAGCGGAATCCCGGTGATCCACACGTAGCGCGCCCGGTGCATCTTGATCAGGATCGTCGTGGCGACGCACAGTGCCACCGCCGCGAGTAACTGGTTCGAGATCCCAAACAGCGGCCACAGAGAGTTAATGCCGCCCAGCGGATCGCGCACTCCCTGGTAGAGGAAGTACCCCCACGCGGCAACGATGGCCGCGCTGGTCCCGATCATGCCCGGCATCCAGCCCGTGCGCCCCAGCGGTTTCGCTACGTGGCCGAGCATGTCCTGGAGCATGAAACGGCCCACGCGCGTGCCGGCGTCGATCAGCGTCAGGATGAACAGCGCCTCGAACATGATGGCGAAGTGATACCAGAAGCCGAGCACCGCGCGCCCGCCCGCTCCCGCGAAAATGTGCGCCATGCCCAGCGCCAGCGACGGCGCGCCGCCCGTGCGGAAGAACAGCGTCTTCTCGCCGACCGCCTGCGCCAGCGACGCCATGCCCGCGGCCGTGACCGGAAATCCCCAGCCCGAGATGGTGGCCACCGCCGCCGCCGGCGTCGCGCCCACCACGCCCGCCGGGGAATTCACGGCGAAGTACACGCCGGGCTGCATCACCGCCGCCGCGATCATCGCCATCAGCGCGACGAAGCCCTCGAGCAGCATGGAGCCGTACCCGATCGGCAAGGCGTGCGTCTCCCGCGCGATCATTTTCGGCGTCGTCCCCGACGAGATGAGCGAGTGGAAGCCCGAGATCGCGCCGCAGGCGATGGTGATAAAGCAAAACGGAAACACTTTGCCGCCGAAGATCGGCCCGGTGCCGTCGGTGAAGCGCGTGAATGCCGGAAGCTGCAACTCCGGCCTCACCGCCAGGATTCCCACCGCCAGCAGGAGGATCACGCCCAGCTTGACGAAGGTGCTCAGATAGCCGCGGGGCGCCAGCAGCAGCCACACCGGCAGAGTGCTGCCGAAGAACCCGTAGAGGATGATGGCCAGCGCGAGGCCGGTCGCCGTCAGCGTAAAGACCGGCGCCAGTGCCGCCGATTGCGCGACGGCCTGCCCGCCGAAGATGGCCGCCACCACCAGGACAAAGCCGATCAACGAGCACTCCAGCACCTTGCCCGGGCGGATGTGGCGCAAGTAGAGACCCATGAACAGGGCAATCGGCATGGTCGCCGCGACAGTGAATGTGCCCCACGGGCTGCCCTTGAGGGCGTTCACCACCACCAGGGCCACCGTCGCCTGGAGGATGATCAGGATCAACAGCACCGTCACCAGCGCCGTGAACCCGCCCAGCTTGCCGATCTCCTGGCGCGCCATCTCGCCCAGAGATTTTCCGTCGCGCCGCATAGACGCGAACAGAATCGTGAAGTCCTGCACCGCGCCGCCCAGCACGGCCCCGGCGATGATCCAGAGCGTGCCGGGAAGGTAGCCGAACTGCGCCGCCAGCACCGGCCCCACCAGCGGCCCAGGCCCTGCAATGGCCGCGAAGTGCTGGCCGAACAGGATCCACTTATTGGTGGGCTCGAAGTCCATCCCGTCGCGCAGCCGCTCGGCGGGAGTGGCACGTCTGTCGTCGAGAGCCATCACCCGCGCGGCGATGAACTTCCCGCAGAAGCGGAAGCCGAGTGCGAACGTGCAGGTCGCGGCGAGCACCAGCCACATGCTGTTGAT